>CAIRFY010000048.1 GCA_903877945.1 uncultured Oscillochloris sp.
ACGACCACCCCTGGCGACAACCTGAGCGACAACCACGCTACCGTGGACACAGACGTGGTGCCGCCACCAAGCGAGGTGGGCCAGAGCGCCAGCGACCTGAAGCTGGCCATTCACTCTGACCTTGACCCGAACAGCCAGGACGCCAACCCGACCAACGGCGTATACATCTCGGACGGCGCGCAGATCGCCTGGCCCGCCGGTGAAGTGCTGGACTTCACGCCGCGCCTGAGCAACCTGCACTTCCCCGACGATCCGCTGCCCTTCCCCTACGAATACCGCGCCCGCGTTGTGGGCTGGAGCGTGGCCAGTTTCACGCTGAACGGGATGATCCGCGCCCCGCAGGTCGCCGACAGCCGAGGGCTGGCGGGATGTCGGGCCGGGACACGCCCGACCAGCGTGCCGCAGCGGCTGACCGGCTGCGCCTACGCCTACCTGGGCGGTGAAAGCCGCAGCGCGATTGCCAGCCCGGCGGCGATCAGCGATGCCCAGATGACGAGCCAGGCCCACGCCTACTGGACGCAGCCGTCTGCGCCGCAGATGCGCAGCGACGTATATCTCTACACCCTCGACCCGTTGCGCTCGGTGCAGATCACCGTGCAGGTTGAAGTCGAGGTCAAGATTGTCAACGCCCACCCCGGCGCGATCAGCGGCATGCCGTTGCCCGAGGTTCCGGTAGTGCCACTGCCCAACCCGGCCCGTCAGCTCATCGCCCAAGACTTCAACGTAACTCTGCTCGTGCCGCGCAGCGTCATCGGGCCGGGGAGCCGGTAGGGCGATTGCGGATTGTGGATTGCGGATTGTGGATTGCGGATTGCGGATTGTGGATTGTGGATTGTGGATTGCAGTGGAGCATACGTGATGCTGTCACCCTGAGCGTAGCGAAGGGTTTCGGTCGGGATTCTTCGCTACGCTCAGAATGACAGGACGCCTCATAGCGTGACTTCTGCGGCATTACCAGATTATCAATTGCTGATTGCTACCCAACAAGAAGGAGGGAGACATGAACAGGGACGTGATCCTAAGCCGAGGACGACGGAACCCACCGTACAGCGCCAGACCACACAAGCGGCGCGGCCAAGCCCTGATCGAGTTCATGATGGTGCTGCCAATCCTGCTGTTGTTGGTACTCGGCCTGGTCGGAGTTGGCCAGGTACTCCTGGCCAGTTACACGGTGAACCAGGCGGCGCGGGTGGGCGCGCACCAGGGGGCGCTCGCGGGCGGGGCCGCGCCAGCCGCGTCCAGCGCCGCCGAAGAGGTGATTAATGACGGGGTGGGTACCGACGCGGCAAACGCGCTGATTGCCGTGAGGTGTACGCGCACACCCTGCCGCCGCTACGACCCGATCACCGTGCAGGTCTCCTACGCGGGCGATCTGTGGGTGCCGCTGCCGGGGTTCCTGAACCACTTCAGCGTGCAGGCCGAGGCCACTCGCGCCGCCGAGAGGGACAGCCAGTAATGTCAGTATTGCACGCAAAAACACGCGGCCAGTCCGCCGTCCTGATCGCCTTCGCCCTGCCCTTCCTGATCGCCTTCGTCCTGATGGTTGTTGAGATCTCCGAGCGCTGGCTAGAGGTGTCGATGGTTGAGGACGCGCTCCAGCAGGCCACCCGCTCGGCAGTGCAGAGCTTCGACTACGCGGCGCTCGCCCGTGGCGCGGGCGGCATGGGCGTGTCGGCATCCTGTGTCGGCGTCACCGCAGGTAGCGCCGGGGCGTGCCGGGCGGTGATCACCGTGGCCGACCGCTTCCTGCGCACCAACCTAACCGGCGTGCGCGGCCTGGGAGAGCCGATCTCCAACCTGGCCGACCGGGTGCGCTGGACGGTACTGCCCAATGGCGGCACCTGCCAGTACAGCGCCGGTGTGCCCCGCATCGAGGTCACTCCCCTGATCTGTGCCGAGGTGCGCCCACAAATGCGCGGCCTGGTGGGATGGGGTGACTTCGCGCCGCTGATCCTCGCTGCCGACACGCTTGATACGACTCAATAAGTAAAATTTTAGATTGCAGATTGCAGATTGCGGAACCCCGAATTAGGCACTCAATCTGCAATCTAAAATCTGCAATCTAAAATCTGCAATCCCATAGGAGAAAGCCCATGTCCGCCACCACACCGGCTGCCGCGCCCCTCGGACAGGCCCTCGCCCGCAAGCGGTCTAACCCGCTGCCCGCGATCATTCTTGCCGTCGGCCTGATCGCCGCCATCGCCCTGGCATCCCTCGGCTTCCTGGAGAGTCGCAAGGCGGAGGCCGTGGTCGTCCTTGCCCGCGACGTGCCCTACGGCCAGCAGATCGTCGCCGAGGATCTGGGTAGCGTCGAACTGCCCCTGCACCGGCCCGCTCAGGTGGCCGGTATCGTCAGCCCAGAGTCGGCTATCGGCCAGTACGCCGCGCGCAATCTGGGCACCAACGACCTGCTCCAGCCCACGATGCTCATGGCCCAGCCACCGAGCCAGCCGGTCTACCCGAATGGCGAGGCTCTGTCTACGAATATGGTGCCTCTGCCCTTCGCCATCGCCAGCGTCGGGCCGATCACCTTCCGCGACCGGCTGAACATCGGGTTCAGCGACCCGAGCGGCGCGCCGGATCTGTGCGAGCAGGCCCACGCGGCCGCCGGGGGTCTGCAGCCCGTGGCGGCGGCTCCGACGGCGGCCCAGCCCCGGCCCTACGCCTGTCGCCTGCTCAGTTCGGTGCGCGTGCTCTATGTGGATGAGGGCGCAAACCTGGCCTACCTGGAGCTGACGCCCTATCAGTCCCACACCATCTGGGCGCTCCAGGCCGCCGGGCTTCAGATCTGGGGCGAGCGCTACGGTGCCGCATCCACACCTCTGGAGGGACTCGACCGCCTCGACATCGGCCAGGTCACGCTCGACGACCTGAAGGCACCCACTATTCCTGGCAGCATCCCCGGCGCGAACGGCGCGATCCCAGGGAGCAAACAGCCGTGACGCGATTGTGGATTGTGGATTGTGGATTGTGGATTGTGGATTGTGGATTGTGGATTGTGGATTGTGGATTGTGGATTGTGGATTGTAGAACCTTGCATCGGGCGCTCAATCGGCAATCGGCAATCACCAATCACCAATCACAAAGGAGCATCCTATGGACTTCGACAGCGACGACATCCGCACCACAGACGTGGACACGGTGACGGTGACCGAGGAGTTACATATGCTCGTGCGGAGTGGCCGCATGCGCAGTTGCTGGCAACTCCCGCCCGAGGAGGCGTTCGAGTTGCTGGGCGTGGGCGGCCATCTGGAGGCCCACGACTGGGCCACGATTGGCTGGTACGGCCCTCTGGAAATCTGGCGCGACCCCGAGCACGATGTCTCTGACATCCTGTTTAACGGCCCTGATGGCGACTCCTTCTTTGTCGTCCAGCGCGGCGCGATGGTGAATACCGGCGTGACCGCCCACCCGCGCTGGCTGAGTTGGCTGCGCCGTCAGTTGCTCCTGCGCAGCGGGAAGCGTTTGTCTATGCTCGATGATGATCAGGATCTGCTGATGGTTCAGGGTGTGGCCGACCGGCTGCGCTACGCGGTGACGATGCCCCCGGCCACGCCCCACGGTATCTCGCTGGCCGTGCGTCTGCTGCCCGAGCGCTGGCGCAACCTCGACGATCTGGTGCAGGCCGTGACGATCACCCGCGAGGCGTCTGACCTGCTGCTGGAGGCTCTGGCCTGCGGGGCGTCCGTGCTGGTCTCGGGGGCCACCGGCAGCGGGAAGACCACCCTGACCGCCGCGATTACTCAGGCGGTGGGGCGGAACAAGCGTCTGGTGATGATCGAGGATGGCGGGGAGTTGCCGCGCAGCATGAATAGTCTGCACGTCGAGGTACTCGATGGCGAGGGCGGGTTCAGCCGGGCGGTGAAGTTCGCCCTGCGCCAGAAGCCAAGCTACATCGTGGTGGGCGAGGTGCGCGGCGGCGAGGCGATTGCCATGCTCCAGGCGGCGGCCACCGGCCACCCCGGCATCGGGACGATCCACGCCGGTGGGGTGCAGGGCGCTCTGCGTAACCTAGAGCGCATGGCCATGCTCGGGCTCGCGGCTGAGTCCGGCGGGGCAGGCCAGGCCGCCGCCCAGATCGTCCGCAGCCTGATCACCTCCGACGTGGTCAGCCTGATCGTCGTGCAGATCGGCCAGACGCCCGCCGGTCGCCGCGCCGTACTCGCCATCGAGGAAGTGCTGCGCCAGGGCTCCCAGGGCCAGAGCGGCGACCACTTCCCGACCGGCCCGCTGTTTCGCCACGACCCGCAGGCCAACGCGCTGCTGCGCGTGGGCAATGTGAACGGGGCCTGGGGCTTGGGGCGATTGTAGATTTTTGATTTTTGATTTTTGATTTTTGATTTTTGATTGCGGGCTGGGGGTTGGGGGTTGACGTGCATAACGCACTCAATCACCAATCCGCAATCAAAAATCAAAAATCAAAAATAAGGAGAACCCTATGGAACTGGTGATCTTCAGCGCCCTCGACGGGCTCCAGGCACGGGCCGAGGCTTTGCGCGACCTGGCGGTGTTGACGCCCTCGCGGCTCGACCAGGTTCATCGCCTGCTCTCCGGTGAGCGTCCGCCCGACGCTCTCTATCTGGATGATAGCCGTGGTGTGCCCCTGGCCGACCTCTGGCGTAGCGCGGCTATCGCCCAGCAGGCGGGGGTGCGCGTGCTGCTCAACCTCTACGGCCCAGCCCGCGCCGCCATGAACGACGCCCAGAGCGCCGGTATCCCCGCCATTAGCCTGGCCGACGCCGCTGATGTGGCCGCCTGGATCGGCGGGCAGCTCGGCCTAGCCATCGGCGACGGCCCGCGCCGCCTGCCCGTGGTGGCCGTGGGCGCGGCCAAGGGCGGCATTGGCAAGACCTTCGCCACCTGTGTGTTGGCTGAGGGTCTGCGCCGCCGTGGCCTGCGCGTGCTCGTCTGGGACAGCGATATTTCAAATCCGGGGCTAGTTCCGGCCTTCCGCGTCCCCTCCAGCGCGCCCTCCTACCTGCACCTCATCCAGCGCGGCCCTGCCCACTGGAACCCCACCGGCATTCGGCCCTTCATCTACACACCCGAGCACACCAGGGGCGGCAGCGCGGGCTGGGGCGACATCGACTTCCTGATCGGCTCGCATAGCGTGGCCCGCGCCGAGAATGACGTGCGCCTACCCGACTGGCAGGGCTTTTTCGAGGGCGTGTCCGCCGCCGATGGCTACGACCTAGTGCTGATCGACACCCCGCCCGACTATCTGCGTCGGCCCTACGCGACCCACGTGCTCCAGCAGGGCGGCACGGTGATCTTGCCCGCGCCCCCCGGCGCCCGCGAGCGCATGGGCGTCGGCCATATGCTCGACCACTTCCACGAGCACGCGCCCGACCGTCTCGAACACTGCCTACTGCTCTTTATGGAGCCCGAGCGCGGTGTGACCACGACCGTGAGCGATGTAGCGGGCCTCTTCTCTCGCCGCTACCCACAGGTCGGTGCCCTCGGCACCCTGCCGCGTGCGCCGCGCCTGGCCAGCTTGGCCGACGAGTACGACGGCTACATCTCCATGCTCGATCTGGGACCGCACAGCGCCTTTACCCATGCCACCCATCAGGTGACGGAGGCTCTCTGCGCACGCATCGGCCTCGCGCCCAGCCTGCCCATGCCGCGCATCAGCCCCTGGCGTCGCCTCGTCGCCGGGTTCCAGGGCGACCGGCCCGCCGCGCCCGCTATGGCGTAAGGCATGGTTTCAGAGTGACCAATCTTTGCACGGCCCTCACCCCCCAGCCCCCTCTCCCCGTGAGGGAGAGGGGCTGGGGGTGAGGGTTATCCGGCAACAAACGGTAAAGTTGCCACCTGCAATCCGCAATCCGCAATCATATTGAGGACATACGATGCAACCATCATCTCATCCGCTCACGGTGATCGAGGACGGCGGGTTCTCCGCCATCCGAACTGTGGCTCCTCGTCGCCCGCAGTCCGCCCCCGCCGACGACCCGGCGATCCTCCAGGCGGTGCGCGACGCCCTGCTGGATCGGCTCGATGCCTCCTTGCTTGATCCGGTCTCTCCGGCGGCTCTGCGTGACCCCGAGGTGCTACGGGTGCTGCGCGAACTGATCGGTCGCCAGATCGAGCAGGGCTACGGCCCCCTGCGCGGCTTGCCTATGGACGACACGGGCCTCCTGCGTCTGTTCCAGGAGTCGCTCGGCTGGGGGCCAGCCCAACCCTACCTCGATGACGAGCGCATCCAGGAGGTTAAGATCATCGGTGATCTGATTATGGTGCAGGAGGAGGGCGCTGATTTCACCCTGACCCCCGAGCGCTTCGCCAACCCGCGCCAGGTTCTCGACCGCGCCCTGCTCCTGGCCGCCCGGCTGAATGTGCCGCTGAGCCGCGCCCACCCCCAGGACACGCTGCCCCTGGCCCACGGCACCCGTGTCCACGTGACCATCCCGCCCTGCACGCCCGAAGAGAGCGCCCTGATCTGCATCCGCCGTGGCCGCCGCGTTGCCTGGGGTCTGGACGACATTATTTCACGCGGAGCTTGCGATCTGGCCGTAGGCGACCTGCTGCGCCTCCTGGTGCGGGCCGGTTGCTCCTTCCTGATCGCCGGTGAAACCGGCAGCGGCAAGACGGCCTTGCTGGAGGCGATTGTCAACTCGTGGCCCGGCGAGCCCCACGTGATCACGATTGAGGATAATGTCCAGGAGATCAACGTGCGCCACCGCGCTTGGACCCGCGAACTGGTGCAGAGCGTCCTGGAGCATGGGGCGTTTGGCCGGGCTGCCCGCGAGGTGCTGCGTCAGACACCTTCTCTGGTGGCACCCGGCGAAACCCGCGCCGACGAGGCCGGGGCCATCCTGGCCGTGGCGGTGAGCGGCCATGCGGTGGTGACGACCATCCACGCCCGCTCGGCTGCCCGCGCCGTGCTGCGCTTCGCCGATTGCGCGGCGATGCCGGGAGCCTATATCTACGAGGGCCGCCGCGAGAACGCCCTGGAGGACGCCTGCGACAATTTTCAGGCGGTGCTGCATATCGAGAAGGTCGGCGGGCGGCGCTACATTGACGATCTGCTGCTGCTGGACGGGACGGAGGACGTGGGCGGACGGTTGCGCCCGCGCACCGTGCGCCTGGCCTGGTCCGAGCCGTCTGAGGGCGGGATGACCTGGCGAACGGCAGCTTCCGCCCAGGGCGACGAACTCGTGTGGGCGGGGGATGACCGCACGCCCGAGGCGCTGGGCCGTCGGCTGCGCCTGCTCAGCACCCGCGCACAGGTGCGCTCCGCCTCCACCACCCGCGCCGCCGTGGCCGAGGCGATCTCCCGCGCCGATGGTGCGATTCGCGCCGGTGGCTGCGAGCAGGCCCTGGCTATCCTCCGGCGGGCCTGGGCTGACCGCCACGACGACCGGCTGGCCGCCGCAGCCCAGCGCGCCCTGGAGATTGACTTCACCGTTGCATCCCGCTACGCCGACTCCGCTCGTCAGATCGCCGATCAGGTCTCCACGGCCCTGCGCGCCCGCCATTGGGATAGTGCCCGCGTAGCCTACGAACGTGCCGCCACCAACCTGGCCCTCTACGCGGCCTACACGCCCGCCGGTGGCTGGCCCGCCCTGGCCGCCATGATCGCGGCGGGCGAGGCGTCCGACCAGTCCGCCCACGACGCCGTCGCCCGCGCCGAGGCCGCTCTCGCCCAGGGCCGCGCCCGCGACGCCGCCGACATCCTGGCATCCGCCGAGCCGTCCCGCCTCTCCGACCCCGCCGCCGCCGAGGTGCTGCGCGCCCGCCGCGCCGCCCTGGCCCAGCTCTGCGCCGCCGGTGAACTGAGCCCCGACGCCTTGATCCCGGTGGATGCCGCGCTTGCCGCCTATCGAGGGAACGCCCATGTCTGACATCGTCGCCACTACCACCCACCCGGCCACCGCATGGCTGATTGGGGCAACCCCACCGGCCCTGGTGTCCGCCGCCCTGCTCGTCGCCACCTTGCTCCTGCGTGGTCGGCTGGCCCTCGCCCTCTCACTCGCCCAGGCCAAGGCTACCACCCGTCGGCATCGCAGCACCGGCACGCGCCCCGACCCGGCTCTGGTCTGGGTGCCGACGATGATTGATCCTGGCCGAACGGTCGTCATCTGCGCCGGGGTTGTGGGTGCCGTGGCCGCCGCTCTCAGCCTGACCGTGCCTATCTTTCTGGCCCTGGCCCTGGCCACGCCACTGGCCGCCCTCCTGATCTGGGCGCTCCTGGCCATCGCCGAGGCCCGCTACGTCGCCCTGATCGACCGCGACCTGACGGCGGCCCTTGGCCGGATGAGCGCACTGCTCAGGAGCGGCAGCGGCTTTCGCACCGCTCTTGAGCGTCTGTTGGCCGATATGCCAGTTGGGCCGCTGCGCGACGAGTGGAGCTACCTGCTCACCCGCCAGGGGGCCAACCTGGCATCCGGCGGGATCGCCACCCCCCAGCAGGTGGTGGCCGCCCTCGCCGAACAGACCGCCTCGGCACGTCAGGCCACCTTGCTCAGCCACCTGAGCGTTGCCGTCGGCCAGCCCCAGGATGTGCTGGCCCGTCGCTGTGAAGCCGCCTACGACGCCATCCAGTCATCGGATCGCCGCCGCGAGGAGGCGGTCACGGAACTGGCGCAGATGCGCTACAGCGGCATGGCCGTGGGTATGGCCGGGATCGCGATGGCCGCCTATCTCACCCTCACCCAATGGGAGCGAGTCATCGACGCCTACAGCACACCCCTCGGCATGGTGGTGGGCGCGGTGGTGATCGGTGCCCTGGCCCTGCCGATCATCGGCGGACTCCTGCTCGCCCGCGCCGCCGATGTGGATTATTAAACACCCTCCCCAGGAGAAACCTATGGAAGACCTGTTAATCGTACCGGGGGCACCCTACTTTCTTGGCTCCCTCGCCGGGTGCCTACTTGCTGGTCTCGGCCTCACGCTGATTGCGCCACGCCCCGCGTCCACCGGCCCCGCCGTCCCACACCTGAGCCTCGCTACCGGCCAGATCGCCGGTATATCCCTGGCCGCCTTGCTCCTGCTCACCGTCATCGCCGGGGGCATCCAGGGCGCAGCGCGCAGCCTCCTTCTGACCACGGCCATCGGTGCCTACCTCGCCCTCGGTCTGGTGATCCCTCGTCGGCCCATCGTCCGTCGCCAACAAGAGGCTGCCGAACTGCGTCGGCTCACCCCCGGCATGATCGCCTTTGTGCGCGTGGGCATGGGCAGCTTCGAGTCGCCCACCGCGATCATGAGCCGCTACGTCGCCCAGACCCACCCGCGCCTCGCCCCCATGCGCCAACTGGTAGCCGAGGCCATCCAGATCGGCCAGGATCGCCGCCTGCGCCCCTTCGCCGCCCTGGCTACCGCCGCCCGCCCGCGTGGCTGCCGCGAACTAACCGATGTCGCCGACGCCCTGGCCCAGTCCGAGGCCGAGGGTGCCTCTGCCGAGTCTGTCCTCGCGGCCCAGCAGGCCACCCTGGAACTGATCCTCCAGAGCGAGTTTAAGCGCGAGCTGCGCCGCCGCACGATGTACCTGCTGCTGATGGTGGCGATCAGCCTGGTGGTGGGCATTATGATCAACTTGCTCTGGATCATGACTAGGGGCGGTGCCGTGTTCACGCAGATGGGGTAGCTGTGAAGAATTAAGGGTAAGGCATGGTTCAATCCAGCGTGACAGTTCAGCGATGAAACGATGACGCGGTGAGGCGTTCCGTATCGCCTCATCGCCTCATCGCAAGACTGTAAAGCTGAATGTACCCATTTTGAAACATGCCTAAGGGATGGTTCAATCCAGCG
>CAIRFY010000049.1 GCA_903877945.1 uncultured Oscillochloris sp.
CCGCCGGGGGAGCCGATACACCGCAGTGCACTGCGGTAAAAAAGATGTGGGTAAAGATATGCTCACGGGGAGAGGGGCTGGGGGTGAGGGCTGACCGGCGATCAAAGCTTTGTAGCGCGGGCTTCCCGCCTGCGATGGCACTCCTGACCGCCTGGAAGGCGGCGCTACGTTCACGCCAAGTCACACCTGTCACGCTGAGCGAAGCGAAGCGTCCCGGCCGGGACGCTTCGCTCAGCGTGACATGACGCCGGGATACTTAAAAAATCCCGCGTCCCTGAAGAATTACGCCGTGGTATGATAAATCATCATACCTTCAGTTTAAGCAGGAAACATGAGGTGTCGTATGGCGACAACAAAGGTTGCAATCACCATTGATAGTCGCCTGCTGGCAGAATTAGACCATCTGGTCGCCCAGCATGTGTTTGCAAATCGTAGTAAGGCGATTCAAGAAGCCCTTACCGATAAGTTGACCCGTATGCGGCGGCAGCGTTTAGCCCGCGAGAGCGCAAAACTTTCTCTTGCGGATGAGCAATCAATGGCGGAGGAGAACTTTCAGCAGGATATGGAGCAATGGCCAGCATATTAAGGGGCGCTATTTGGACTCAACGAGATTATTGCTGAGTAAGTAGCACAACCATGGACATAAACCCCAGCCCAATCAAGAATACCCAGCCCGTCTTCTACGCCGCGCAGATCTGGTGGTTCATCCTGGGTCTGCTGATCTTCGGAGCCTTCGGCTTAGCCATGTTCGTCCTCGGATCAAGCCTGGCCACAAGCCCGTTCGGCATCGTCGTCCTCGCCATCGTGACTGCACTGCTCACCGGCGGGCCAGCGATCTGGGCCATGCGCCGGGGGAAGATCGCCCTGGGCAGCGGGCTGCTGGTGGGCTACGCCGTCGCCGCCGTCGCCTCGGGCGGCCAGTGTACCTTCCTGGCGGCATCGAGCGGCTACGGTTTTCTGGGTGGTCTCATCATCTACGTGTACGGCCTCGGGCTTGCCCTCGTGGTCGGGGTGATCGCCTCGATCATCAGCGCAATCGCAGGTTGGCGGAGAAGAGACGTATGAGCCGAGATCGCATCCTGTCGAACCTGCGCACCAGCCTCGCCTCCAGCCGTACATGGTTGGAGGGCGAGGCCGACCGCGCATCCCGATCTATCCCGCCCCACGTACACCCGCCTGTCGAGAACCTAGCCGACCAGTTCAGCGCCGAGTTACGCAGCCTCTCCGGCACAGTCTACCGGGTAGCCGACGACGCGGGGGCGGTCGCGCAGATCGGGGCCATTCTGGCCGAGAAGGGCGCGTTCCAGGTTATCGCCTGGAACCTCGGGCAGATCGGGCTGGCCGGACTGCCGCAACTCCTCGCCCAGCGTGGCATCAGTATCACCTCGGCCAACATCCACGGCGACGAGCGCAAGGCCCGGCTCCAGGCCCTTGATCCGGCGACCGTCTGCATCTCCGGCGTCGATGCAGGCATCGCCGAGAGCGGCAGCCTGCTGCTGCGCCATGGGCCGGGGCGCCCGCGCCTCGCCTCGCTCCTCGCCCCGTACCACATCGCCGTCCTGCGCTCGGGCCAGATCGTGCGCGGCCTCGGCGACGCCCTGGCCCAGATCCGCGCCCGCCACGGCAGCGACATCTTCACCGACACCAGCAACCTCACCCTGATCACCGGCCCCTCGCGCACCGCCGACATCGAGATGACTCTCTCCCTTGGCATCCACGGCCCGCAGGAAATCCATGTGGTGCTTGTAGAGCATTGACAGTAAGGCATGGTTCAAAATGGGCACATTCAGCTTTACAGTCTTGCGATGATGCGCCGAGGCGATGAGGCGATACGGAGCGCCTCACCGCGTCATCGTTTCGTCGCTGAATTGTCAATCTGGATTGAAACATGCCTAAGGCATGGTTCAAAATGGGCACATTCAGCTTTACAGTCTTGCGATGATGCGCCGAGGCGATGAGGCGATACGGAGCGCCTCACCGCGTCATCGTTTCGTCGCTGAATTGTCAATCTGGATTGAAACA
>CAIRFY010000050.1 GCA_903877945.1 uncultured Oscillochloris sp.
CCCAGCCCCCTCTCCCTGAACGGGAGAGGGGGAGCCGAGCGCATCCTGATGAAGAATCTCCCCTCTCCCCGTGAGGGAGAGGGGCAGGGGGTGAGGGGGCCGGAGCTGACTTTGCTCATGCCCTGATGATGGTTTGCCCCCCCCTTGACAGGGGTGGTGCAGCGTGCTATTTTAGGCATGGCTCAACTTCATTTCTGCGTAAGCTAAAGGTTGTGATGCGTATGCAAACGACCCTCGACACACCCGTGCCAGGCAGCCCTCCCTCGGGCTGGCGCAACGAGCAGGGCAGTGTCTCGCTTCCCGAGTCTCACGCATCTGTCGCCGTGCCGAAGGGCGGGAGCCGCTGGCGCAAAATGCTGGCCTACGTTGGGCCGGGGCTGATGGTGGCGGTTGGCTATATGGATCCGGGCAACTGGGCGACCGACCTGGCCGGCGGGGCGCAGTTCGGCTACATGCTGCTCTCGGTGATCCTGCTCTCGAATTTTATGGCCATGCTGCTCCAGCACCTGGCCCTGAAGCTGGGCATTGCCACCGGGCGCGACTTGGCTCAGGCATCGCGGGATGCTTACTCACGCCCGGTGGCGCTCATGCTATGGGTGCTGGCTGAAGTCGCCATCGCCGCCTGCGATCTGGCTGAAGTGATCGGCTCGGCCATCGCGCTGAACCTGCTCTTTGGGCTGCCGCTCATCCTGGGTGTGCTGATCACCGCCGTGGATGTGGTGGCTATACTCTTCCTCCAGAACCGTGGATTCCGCTATATCGAGGCTATGGTGGGTGGGCTGATCATGGTGATCGCGCTCTGCTTCGGCTACGAGGTGATCGTCTCGAACCCACAGGTTGCGCCGATGCTGGCTGGGCTGCTGCCGTCGCCACAGATCATCTTTGACCAATCGGCCCTCTACATCGCCATCGGTATCCTGGGAGCCACGGTGATGCCGCACAACCTGTACCTGCACTCCAGCATCGTACAGACGCGGGCCTACCCGCGCACCGACCGTGGCCGGATCTCGGCGATTCGCTACGCGACGGTGGACTCGACGGTCGCCCTGATGCTGGCTTTCTTCATCAATGCGTCCATCCTGATCCTGTCGGCGGCATCCTTCTACGGCACGCAGTATGCCTACGTGGCGAATATCGGCGACGCCTACCAGTTGCTCACCCCGGTGCTGGGCGCGGGTATGGCGAGTACGCTCTTCGCTGTGGCCCTGCTGGCATCCGGCCAGAACTCGACTCTCACCGGCACCCTGGCGGGCCAGATCGTTATGGAAGGCTTCCTGAACCTGCGTATCCCCGGCTGGCTGCGCCGCCTTGTCACCCGGCTGATCGCGATCATCCCAGCGGTGATTGTGACGGCCCTCTACGGCGAGCGCGGCACCGGCGATCTGCTGATATTCAGCCAGGTCGTCCTCTCGCTCCAACTGAGCTTCGCCGTCGTGCCCCTGGTAATGTTCACTAGCGACAAGACCAAGATGGGCCGTTTCGTCAACCCGCTTTGGCTTAGCACCATGGCCTGGACAGTAACTGCGATCATTGTGGTGCTAAACGGCTATCTGCTTGTGCAGACGGTGATTGGCTGGATGGTGTAGGACTATGCCGGGATAACCAGCAGGGCGCGATCCATGCGGGTGAGGCTGCGGGCGCCGTCGGGGGTGATCACCATATCGTCCTCAATACGGACGCCGAGCTTGCCGGGGATGTAGATACCAGGCTCGATGGTGAAGGTCGTGCCAGGGGCCAGTGGCGCGTCGCTGCCTACCACGATATTGGGCTGCTCGTGAACTTCGATACCGATGCCGTGGCCGGTGCGGTGAATGAAGTACGCGCCATAGCCGCCGTCGGCGATCACTTGGCGGGTGGCGGCGTCGATCTGAGAGCCGGTGGTCTGGGGGCGGGCGGCGGCCCTGCCCGCCTCGTTGGCCCGCCGCACCAACTCGTACACGGCACGGGCCTCGTTGCTCGGCTCGCCCAGGGCCACGGTGCGGGTGGTGTCGGAGATATAGCCCTGGTAGCGCGCCCCGCAGTCGATGATAATCAGATCACCGGGGACAAACGTGCGGTCGCCGTTGCTGTGGTGCGGGTTGGCCCCGTTCGGCCCCGAGGCGATCATATTCTCAAAACTCTCACCCTCACCCCCGGCAGCGGCGATCTCCTCGCTGACGATCCGTGAGAGCTGGCGCTCGGTCATGCCGACACGAATCTGGCCGATAGCGCGGGACAGGCCCAACTCCACGATCTGCGCGGCGTGCTGCATTATCGCCAGTTCGGACGCATCCTTGACCATGCGTAGCTCGGTTAGCAGATCACCAGCGTCAACCACCTGGATGCCAGGCATGGCGGCCTCAAGCCCACGCAACTCCATCACCCGCAGGGCGGTAAACTCCACACCCAGAGGCCGCCCGCGTAGATCAGGGCCAAAGGCCGCGTCCAGGGCCGCGTGCGCCGCTTCAGTCGGGCCATCACCGTCGAACCACGGGAAGTAGCGCATCGGAATGCTGCTGCTGGCTTCGACGCGAGTGCGCTCCAGGGCGGGAAGAATAAAACAAGGCGGCGCACCGTCAGCCGGGAAGATCGCCAGCGTCAGCCGCTTGCCGTGGTGAAAGGTCAGCCCGGTGAGGTAGGTCAGGTTGGCGTCGGGCATAAGGGCCAGACCGGCCAGATGCCGCTGGCGCAGGGCCGCCGTCACACGATCACGTCGGGATAGATCCATACAGAGTTCCTTCTAAAGTCCTACTTGCGCGTTAGTTTCTTTTACGCTATAGTTAAGATAGTCTGCTGTGCGAAACCTGGACAGTCAGTAGCCTCTGGGGGAGGATAGATATGGCATCACGCCAGCGCGAGAAGCTCCACGGCCTCGCAATCTCCGATGTTGCGATTAATCAGCCAGTCTTTATTACAATGGTGATGTTGGCAATCATCACGTTCGGCATTCTGGCCTTTACCACCACCCCGGTCAACCTGCTGCCCGACATCGACGTACCGGTGGTTGCGGTGACCCTCGCCTACCCCGGTGCTGGCCCCGAGAGCGTGTCCGACCAGGTGGTCAAGCCGGTTGAGGATGCGGTCAATACCCTTGAGGGACTAGAACACATCACCTCGCAGGCCAGTGATGGTTTCGGTCTGATCATCCTCTCGTTCAAAGCTGGCACCAACATTAACCTCGCCGATCAGAATGTGCGCGAGAAGGTCAACAGCGTTAAGGCAAGCCTGCCACAGGATGTGCGTGACCCAATCATCCAGCGGTTCGATCCGAACGCCGCACCAATTATGCAGGTGGCTGTGTCTGGCAAGGCGAACCAGACGCCCCTCCAATTGCGTACAACCCTAGAGAATGACATTGTACCGCTGCTCCAGCGAGCCGGTGGCGTCGGTAATATCACGGTCAACGGTGGCCAGGTGCGCCAGATCAATGTGCTGATGGATCTAAGCAAGCTCCAGTCCTACGGCATTCTGCCCTCGCAGCTCACGCGCTCACTCCAGCAAGCCAACGCGACCTTGGGCCTGGGCACGATCACCCAGGGCAACCAGGAGATCGGATTGCGCGCCCCCAGTCTGCTCCAGAGTCCGGCTGACATCGCACGCATCCAGATTACCGGCACCAGCTACCGCATCGCTGATGTGGCCACGGTTGAGGATGGCGTCGCCGACAGCATCAGCTACTCGCGCCTCAATAGCGATAACGCCATCATTCTCTCCATCCTCAAGCAGTCGGGCACAAACACGGTGCAGGTGGCCGACAATGTGCGTGCCACGCTGGAGAAGACCTTCGCTGCCCGACCCGACCTGGCCTATAACATCCCGCGTGATGACTCAATCCAAGTGCGAGACTCGGTGAACAGCTCCATTCAGGAACTGGGATTCGCCGCGCTGGCCGCGTTTCTGGTGGTCTGGCTCTTCTTTGGCAACCTGCGCAGCACGATCATTACCATGATCGGCCTGCCAGTGATCCTGATCGGCAGCTTCATCTTCATGCCGCTCTTCGGGCTGACGATTAACCTGATCAGCCTGTTGGCACTCTCGCTCTGTGTCGGTCTGGTGATCGACGACGCGATTGTGGTGCGTGAAAATATCTTTCGCCACCTTGAGCGCGGCGACAGCGCCCGCGTCGCCTCGTCCAAAGGCACATGGGAAGTGGGCCTCTCGGTGCTGGCGATGACCCTGAC
This sequence comes from uncultured Oscillochloris sp., assembly GCA_903877945.1. Classification (GTDB taxonomy): domain Bacteria; phylum Chloroflexota; class Chloroflexia; order Chloroflexales; family Chloroflexaceae; genus Oscillochloris. The sequence goes on from CAIRFY010000050.1 coordinate 4,161, forward strand.
GATTGTCGCGGTGTTCGTCCCCGTGACCTTTGCCTCAGGCACCGCCGGGATTGTCTTCAAGTCGTTCGGCCTGATCGTAGCCATCGCCATCCTGCTTTCGCTGGTTGAGGCATTCACCTTTGCACCGATGATGTCGGCCAATCTCTTCCCGAACATTAGGGCGAAGGCGAAAAAACACCCCAAAGAACACCACGATGTCATCCCCAATCTGAAATTTACGGTTGACGCCGATCTGAACGAGCGCGACGCTGGCCTCGTCGAAGAAGCCCACGAGGATCCGGGTACGATGGGGCAGGTCTACGGTCGGCTGCTGGCGTGGACGCTCGCCTCGCTACGCAACCGCTTGATTATGGTGGGGATCGCCATCGGCGTACTGGTGATGAGTGGCTGGGTGGCCAGCGGTCTGAAGTTCTCGTTCTTCCCTACGCAGGACAACCACCAGTTTATTATGGGCTTCGAGCTTCCCCCCGGCACGGCCCTGGGCGAAACCGACCGTCTGGCCCGCAAGGCCGAGGATGTACTGCGCGCCGACCCAGCCCTCCAGACGATGATCTCCACCGTGGGCTTCAACGGTGCCCCCGAGCGAGCCGAGTTCTCGATCAAGATCGACACCCACATACCGTCGCTGACGGTGCAGGAGCGTCTGCGCGCTCAGCTCCAGTTCGTCCCGCGCCTGTCGTTCGCCGTGCCGAGCTTCTCGGGCGGCAGCACCGGCGTAGCCGGACGGCAGCTCCAGGTCAGCCTCCAGAGTACCCGGCCCCTGGCCGAGATGGCTCCGGTTGTGAACGCGGTACGTGGCTCGCTGGGCGAGGTCAAGGGTCTGGTTGACATTGACACCAATTACTCCACTGGAAAGCCCGAGTTACGCTTCAACGCCGACCCCGGCCGTATCGGCGATCTGGGTATCACCAACGACGATATTTCCACCTCGGTGCGCGCCCTGATCAACGGCAGCCGGGCCACCGTGCTGCGCGAGAACGGCGTGGACACCGACGTGGTGGTGCGTCTGCGCGCCAACGACCGCAGCAGCCTCACGTCGCTCAGCGCGATCACCATCCCGACGCGCTCGGGCGTGGTGCCGCTCAGTTCCCTGGGCAGCGTAGCCATGGACACGAGCCCGACCACCATCCGTCGCTACGACCGCCTGAACCAACTGTTGGTCGGCGCGAACCTAGAGGGCCGTAACCTCACCGATATTTCGAACGAACTGAAGCCGAAGATCAATGCCCTGGGCATCCCCGGCGATATTGTGGTGACCTACCAGGGCACCCTCCAGCAGACCAGCGAAGGCTTCGGCTCGCTGATCCTGGCCATGGGCCTTTCGGTACTGTTCGTCTATATGGTGCTGGCCTCGCAGTTCGGCTCTTTCACCCAGCCCCTGGTGATCATGATGGCGATGCCCTTCAGCTTCATCGGAGCCTTCCTGGCCCTGCGCATTGTCGGCATCGATCTGGACATCACCGGCATGATCGGCCTGATCATGCTCCTGGGCGTGGTGGTGAAGAACTCTATTTTGCTGGTGGACTTCACTAATCGCCTGCGCCGAGTAGGTGTGGAGAAACACCAGGCATTGCGGCTGGCCGGTGCCATCCGCCTGCGGCCCATCCTGATGACCTCGGCGGCCCTGATTGCCGGCGCTATCCCCACCGCCCTCGGAATCCACCTCTTTGGCAGCGGCTCAGGCAGTGAGTTCCGTCGCGGCCTGGCCTGGGTGATCGTTGGTGGCGTCACCACTTCGACTCTGCTCACCCTGCTTGTCGTACCAACGGTGTACAGCCTGCTTGACTCGGCGGTGACCCGCTTTATGGGCCTGTTCCGCCGGGGCGGCCGCAATGAATCGCCGTCGGCCCAGCCTGCCGCTGCGGTCGCCCAATCGGTCGAGACAATGGGGAAGACATTGTTGGCTCTCACCCCCCAGCCCCCGCTCCCGGAACGAGAGAGAGGGAACCGGAAGCATTCTGGTGCGAAAAACCCCGCTCCCCGTGAGGGAGAGGGGTAGGGGTGAGGGCGAATAGACGACCTTAACGCGACATCATTCATACAATCATCGTTTCAGTACCGAGGGGATAGCATGCACAAGAAGATTCTCGCCCTAGCCCTGATGACCGCCGCTCTGAGCGCCTGCACGGCGACATCGGCAACTCCTACCGCCGCGCCCGCTGCGGCCGTGCCGACCATGGCGCTGTCTGCTGCGGGCAGCACAGACAATGCCACCGTCGCCACCGTCGCGCCGGTTGCTGGTGCGCCTTCAATCAACCTGGGAGTAACAGCCTCGGGTGAGGTGACTGCCCGCCACACTGCGGATCTGGGCTTCCGTGTATCTGGCACGGTGTCCGAGGTGCTGGTGGAAGAGGGCGCAGTCGTCACCGAAGGCCAGGAACTGGCCCGCCTCGACACGCACGAACTGGATCTCCAGGTGGCCCAGGCTGAGGCTCAGGTCGCGTCGGCCAAGGCTAACTACCAGCGCACCATTGATGGGGCCACCCCCGAACAGATCGCCGCCGCGAAGGCCCAGGTCGCCCAGGCCGCCGCCGGACTACGCCAGACCAAGGGTGCCGTGACCGACCAGGACATCGCTGCTGCCGAGTCGGTGCTTCAGCAGACCCTCGCACGTCAGGCCGACGTTGTCGGTGGGCCAAAGGCGACTGACCTCCAGCAAGCGCAGGCGGCCGTGCAGCAGGCCCGGTCGAACCTCGAACTACAGCGTACCAACCTCGCAGCGGCAAAGGAGCGCGCCCGCCTCCAGATGGACTCCGCCGCCAACGCCCTGCGCAACGTCCAGGACGCCTACTCGCGGGTCTACTGGACGAACCGCGAGCGTGAGCGACTGCCCGGCAACCTGCCGCAGACCATGAAGGATCAGGAGACTCAGGCCCAGCGCGCCGTGGACGACGCCGGAACTGCGCTACAGAATGCGCAACTCGCCTACGCCCAGGCCAAGCAGAACGAAGTGGATGGAATCCAGGCGGCTGAGGCCCAGATGAGCGGGGCACAGGCGAGCCTCCAGAAACTGATCGACGGGGCCACCGCCGACCTGCGCGCCGCCGCCGACGCCGCTGTGTCCCAGGCCCGTGCGACCCTGGAGAAGCTGAAGGGCGACCAGCGCGCTGGCCAGATCGCCGCATCACAGGCTGGTCTCGCCGCCGCCCAGGCCAACCTCGGCCAGATCACCTCTGGCCCCACCGAGGCCACCGTCGCCGGTGCCCTGGCCCAAGTGCAGGTCGCCGAAGCCGCCCGTGACTCGGCCAAGCTCAATCGCGAGAAGTCGTCGATCCGGGCACCCTTCGCTGGTATCGTCTCCGCTGTCAAGATCGATCCGGGCGACATCTCAAACGGCTCGGGCCAGATGATCATCCAGGTGGTCGATGTCAGCGAACTGCGGATCGAGGTCAACATTAGCGATACCGACGTAGCGAAGGTGCGCGAGGGTCAGGTGGCCCAGGTGCAGGTAGACGCCATCCCCGGCCAAACGTTCCAGGGAAAGGTGAGCTATGTCGCCCCAACCGCCATCGTGTCGGGGACGGTGCGTACCTACACCGTGCGGGTTGTCCTTGATACGCAGGGCAGCCTGCGCGCCGGGATGAGCGCCCGCGTCAGCATCCAGCTCTGAGTCCTCTTCGGATTGGGATCGGTGCGGAGAGGGCGTGTCCCGCTCCGCTACCCCTTCCCGCTGGCAGAAAGGCATTTCAATGACGAGTAGCCTTCGCGAGCGCCGACGTCAGATGCTCCGCGACGAGATTCTTGCGGCATCGCAAACCCTCATCGCCGAGCGCGGCTACGCCGCGATGTCAATGGATGATCTGGCGTCCCGCGTTGGCGTCTCAAAGCCCACCCTCTACAGTCAGTTCTCCACCAAAGAGGATCTGGTGGTGGCGATGGCGTCTCAGGTGGTGGAGCGCCTGTTCTCGGTACTCGATGATGATAGCGAGACGACTCGCTCGGCCCTCGACTGCCTGACCGACCTGCTGCGCACGGGCATCCAGGTGCAACTTGACCAGCGCTTTACCGCCATGCAACTCTGGATGCCCGAGATCGTGCATATGCTCAAAGGGCATCCGAAGCACCAAGAGCAGACGTGCAAGATCGAAGCGGTGGTCGTAGAACTGGTGCGACGGGCGATCAGCGACGGTGAGATTGATCCACAATTTGATCCACCTAGCGTGATGCGAATCTTTCACGCTCTGTTGATGTCGCCCAACATTGGTCGGCTGAGCGCCACCGGAATCCCTAACTCTGAGTCTATGCCCAATACCGTCGCTGCGTTCTTCCGGCGCGGCCTGGAACCTCAGTAGGGATTGCAGATTGTGGATTGCATTATGTCACGCTGAGCGAAGCGAAGCGTCCCGGCGGTGAAGATTGTAGATTGCGGATTGCCGATTGCAGACCGGTTCAAATCTGCAATCTACAATCCACAATCTGCAATTCAAAGCAGGCTCGCCAGGGCCATCGCGCCAAAGCCGAGGATGATCATCCCGGCCCCACGGTTGACCCAACGCAGCACATCGGGTGTTACCCGGCTGCGCAGTAGGCTAACCCCGCCGCTCAGCAGCACCCACCAGAGGGCTGATCCGCTGAACACCCCCGTAACGAGCAGCAGCGCGTCGCCGTAGCCGCTCACCCCGTTCGCCGCGCCCATACCGGCGAAGACCCCCGCGAAGGAGATGATCGTCGCCGGGTTGGTGATTGTCAGGGCAAAAGTGGATGCGTAGGCACCCAGCAACCCACGCGACCCCGCCGCCGCCGGGCGGTCGGTTGGGGTCTCAAAGAACGTGCGCGCCCCCAGGTAGCACAGGAAGATTCCGCCCAGCAGGCGCGTCCATAGACTCACCCCTGTCAACAGATCTGCCACCGCCGTGAGCCCCAGGGCCGCCATCGTCCCATAGATCATGTCCGCCGTCGCCGCGCCCATCCCCGACATAAACCCCGTCATCCGCCCGTCAGCCAAGGTACGCCGAATGCACAATACCCCAATCGGCCCCACCGGCGCCGCAATCGCAAACCCAACCAACATTCCCCGCAGCAAAAAGCCTGTGTCCATTGCCTCTTCATTCCATCAGCCATAGAGGTAGAGGCGGTGCATCGCCACTTCACGATTGTGCTGCGTCTAGCGTCAGGGCTAATGCAAAGTCGTGTGATCGCCGGGCAACCCTCACCCCCCAGCCCCCTCTCTCTGAGCGGGAGAGGGGGAGTATTCCTCGCAAGGAAGCGCTCTACCCCCCTCTCCCCGTTTCAAAGGGGGGGGCTGAGAGGCGATTTTAGGCTTCCTGATGCCGCAAACAACTGCGCAGCATCTTGCGGCGTTAGAACGCCCCAAATCGCCTCTTTCCCCCCCCCTTTGAACCTC
>CAIRFY010000051.1 GCA_903877945.1 uncultured Oscillochloris sp.
CAGTGTGGCGATGAGGCGAGGATGCGACGAGGCGATGCTATCGCATCCTCGCCTCATCGCGTCTCCGCCACACGGTAAAGCTGTTCTGAACCATGTCTCATATGAAAACAGTTGAGGCGTCAAGTATACCAGACAGATCAACGCAGAGCCAATGCTCGCACACCTGCTCCAGGGCATGAGCAAAGTCAGATCCGGCCCTCACCCCCTGCCCCTCTCCCTCACGGGGAGAGGGGGCTGGGGGGTGAGGGCTGAGCGGCGATCACACGACTTTGCATCAGCCCTGACACCTGCCCGAACTGAAGGGATGAGTGTAGCCCCCGAGGTTATGGTACAATAGCCCCGCGCGACCCCGCCTGTCGCTATCAGGTGGGGTCTTTTGCTGTTCGCCGATAGGGAGCTTCTGTGCGTGCATTGATCAGTGTCTACAACAAGGCCGGCGTGGTTGAGCTGGCCCGTGAGCTTGTCGGCCTCGGTGTCGAGATCATTTCTACCGGAAATACCCAGCGCCTGTTGTCTGAGGCGGGCCTGAGCGCCCGCACGGTCAGTGAGGTGACGGGTTTTCCTGAGATTCTCGATGGCCGGGTGAAGACGCTTCATCCCGCTATTCACGCTGGTCTGTTGGCTCGGCGTGACCTGCCCGCCCACATGGCCCAGATGGATGAGTACGGCCTGCTGCCAATTGACATCCTTGTGGTCAACCTCTACCCGTTCCGGGAGACGGTGGCTCGCCCAGGGGTGACTCTGGAGGAGGCGATTGAGCAGATTGATATTGGTGGTGTGGCTCTGCTGCGCGCCGCCGGTAAAAATTACCACCACGTTCTGCCATTGGTGGATCCGGCTGACTACGCGGAGGTGCTGGCTGGAATCCGCTCCGGCGATCTGCCTGAGTCGCTGCGCCGCCGCCTGGCTGCCAAGACTTTCGCCCATACGGCGGCCTACGATGCGGCCATCGGCGGCTACCTGGGTGCGGAGGTGCTGCCGGAGAATCTGACCGTGAGCATGCCCCTGGCCCAGTCCCTGCGCTACGGTGAGAACCCGCACCAGTCGGCTGCGCTCTATGGCGGGTTTCTCAGCCACTTCACGCAGCTTCACGGCAAGGAGTTGTCGTATAACAATATTATTGACACCGCAGCCGCCCAGGAGCTGATCGAGGAGTTTCCCGCTGACGACTCCGTCGCTGTGGTGATTGTGAAGCATACGAACCCCTGTGGGGTGGGTACGGGCGCGACGCCGCTGGAGGCGTGGGAGCGCGCCTTCGCCACCGACCGTGAGGCCCCGTTCGGTGGGATCATCGCCGCCAACCGCAGCGTCGATCTGGAACTGGCCCGCGCCATTGATGAGATTTTCTCAGAGATCGTGATCGCGCCTGACTTCGACCCCGAGGCGCTGGAGTTGCTGCGCAAGAAGAAGAATCGCCGCTTGCTGAAGCTGCTGCGCCCGGTGACGAAGCCCGACGAGCTATTGCTGCGCAGCGTGCCCGGTGGCCTGCTGGTTCAGGTCGCCGACCGCAGCCCGCTCTCCGAGGAGGAGGCGCGTGTGGTGACGCAGCGCGCCCCCAGCGACGCTGAGTGGCGGGCTATGCGCTTTGCCTGGCGCGTGGTGAAGCACGTCAAGTCGAACGCGATTGTCTATGCCGGGGCCGACCGCACCCTGGGCATCGGCGCGGGCCAGATGAGCCGGGTTGACAGCTCACGCCTAGCCGTCTGGAAGGCCCAGCAGGCGGGCCTGGATCTGGCTGGCTCGGTGGTGGCATCCGACGCCCTGTTCCCCTTCGCCGACGGGGCCGAGGCCGCCCTGGCCGCCGGGGCGACGGCGATCATCCAGCCGGGCGGCTCGCTGCGTGACGCGGATGTGATCGCCGCCGCCGACGCGGCGGGTGCGGCGATGGTCTTCACCGGACGACGGCACTTCCGACATTAAGAAACGCAAAATGCAAAATGCAAAAGTGGCGCGTTGTTCGGCAATTTTGCATTTTGCATTTTGCATTTTGAATTGATTATGAAATACGACGCTAACAATCTGATCCCGGCGATTGTGCAGCACGCCCGCAGCGGCGAGGTGCTGATGCTCGGGTATATGAACGCGGAGGCCCTGCGCCTCACCCACGAGAGCGGTCTGGTGACGTTTTGGAGCCGCTCACGCAGCGAGATCTGGCAGAAGGGGGCCACGAGCGGCAACACGCTGCGGGTGATCTCGATACGTCAGGACTGCGATGGCGATGCGCTGCTGGTGCTGGCTGAACCCGCCGGGCCGATCTGCCACACGGGCGAGCGGAGTTGTTTCTACCGTGACCTGGCCGAGGTGCCGCTGGCTGAGCCTGCCGTTCCTGGCAGTATTGTCGCTCGCCTGGCCGACCTGATCCACCAGCGCGGTGAGCAGCAGGACGAGAGCTCGTATACGGCGAAGTTGCTGCGCGGTGGGGTTGACCGGATTGGCAAGAAGATCGGCGAGGAGGCGGCTGAGGTGATCATTGGGGCGAAGAATGGCTCACCCGCTGAACTGACCTACGAGATGGCCGATCTGATCTACCACAGCTTGGTGCTGCTGGAGAACCAGGGCGTGGCCCCGGAGGAAGTCTGGAGGGAACTGGAACGCCGCTTTCACCCGTAAGCCTGGCGCTGGCGGCGCTGTGGCCGTCCGCTTGCCAGTTCGTAGATTGTCCCTAATACTACAGTTGTAGTTTGAATCACCCCCCCTAGCCCCCCCGCACGCGGGGGGGAACAATGCATTGGTTC
>CAIRFY010000052.1 GCA_903877945.1 uncultured Oscillochloris sp.
CCCAGCCCCCTCTCCCCGTGAGGGAGAGGGGCTGGGGGGTGAGGGCCGGAGGGTGACTTTGCACCAGCCCTGTCCCTGAAGCCCCCCGGCGGGCGACGGCTACCCCAGCAGCGCACGCACCTCCGCAGCGTTGGCACAGGCCAGGGCGCGCTGGGCTAGGATGGTGCATTCGTCGCTGTCGGCGGCGCGGATGGCTGCACGCACCAGGGGCAGGCTGCTCGCACCGCAACTCAGCTCATCAACACCGAGACCGATCAGCAGAGCGGTGGCCACCGGGTCGCCGCCAAGCTCGCCACAGACTGCCACGTGACGGCCATGACGGTGGGCCGCCTCACAGGCCATCGCGATCAGCCGCAGCACGGCTGGGTCAAGCGGCTGGTAGAGGTCGGCAATCGTGGCGTTGCCACGGTCACAGGCCAAGGTGTACTGGGTCAGGTCGTTCGTGCCGATGCTGAAGAAGTCGGCCTCGCGGGCCAGGACATCGGCGTTCAGGGCGGCGGCCGGTACTTCGATCATCACGCCGAGCTGTGGGCTGGCGGACTGGGCCAGACCCTCGGCGGTAAGTTGGGTTTTGGCCTGCTCAAGGAGAGCGCGAGCCTGGCGCAATTCGTCCACGGTACTAACCATCGGCAGCATAATGCGGATGTCTGCGCTGGCCCCAGCGCGCAGCAGGGCGCGCAGTTGCGGCAGCAGGATGTCGGGCCGACTCAGGCCGATGCGTAGGCCGCGCCAGCCCAGGAAGGGATTCTGCTCGTGGGGCAGCGGGAAGGCGGGTAGGTGTTTATCGCCGCCCACATCGAGGGTTCGTACCGTAATCGGCGTGTTGGGTAACTCGGCGGCCACCGCCGCGTAGAGCGCCAGTTGCTCCGCCTCGTCGGGCAGGTCGGGCCGCTCCAGAAAGAGCAACTCGGTACGCAGCAGGCCCACCCCCGCAGCCCCCCACTCGCGAGCGGCGCGGGCCTCAGTCGGGGTTGCCGCGTTAGCCACCAGGGCGATCTGTCTGCCGTCGCGGGTGACGCTGGGCAGCCCAACATCGGCGCGTAGCGCCAGTGCGCGTGCGTCCAGGGCCGCACGCGCCTCGCGCAGGCGGGTCATCTCCTCGGCAGGCGGGTCGATCTGCACGCTGCCCGTCGCACCGTCAAGGGCGAGGAGCGTGTGATCAGCGATGCCGAGTACCTGCTCACCGAGGCCGACCACCGCCGGGATGCCGAGGGCACGGGCGAGGATGGTGCTGTGGGCGGTGAGTCCACCGCCGCCGAGGGCAAAGCCCAGGAGCCGATCACGCGGTACGCTCATCACGTCGGAGGGGCCGAGGTCGCGGGCGACCACCACCGCCGGAGTGAGCAGCCGCTCGGCCAGACCCGCAACCCCGGTGAGGCGGCGCTGCACTTGGCCGACGACATCGCGCACATCGACGGCGCGGGCGCTCAGGTATTCGTCATCGAGTGAGAGCATCTCGGCGGCATGCTCCTCACCCGCCACACCGATGGCCTGGGCCGCACCCATGCCATCATCGACAATCAGAGCCAGGGCGCGGTCGCGGAGGCTCGGGTCGCCCAGCAACATGCGATGGGCGTCGAAGATCTCAGCCTCCTCGACCTTGCCCGCATCACGCAGGTGCTCTTCAAGGGCGGAAATGGCGAGATCAACCTCGGCGATGGCCGCATCGAGGCGAGCCACCTCAGCTTCAGACGACGCAGACGCGGCGATGTCTGCGACAGCGACCGGGTCAAAGATGAGGGCCGGGCCAATGGCAATGCCCGGCGCAGCGGCGAGGCCGTGGATGATCTGATGTACATTCATGATGGTTGTTGGGAGGGGCGACGCCCGCGTCGGCTGTTGAGGAATGGCCGCTCGGCTACCAGAAAGAACAGGTAGCTAAGGCCAACTATCAGCGGAACGCCCACTGGCCCCAGCAGGGCCATATTCCCTATGGGCGAGAGATTCATGGGCAGCAGCACATACTGCCAGATCAAGCGTAACAGCGGCGCGTGGATCAGATAGATGCTATAGGCGAAGGTTCCCACAAAGGAGAGCGGTTTCCAGGCAAAAAAACGGTTGAGCCAGCTACCCTGGCGACTTGTGGTAATCAGGAGGGCCACGCTCCACAAACCTACCACATAATCGCTTAGATAGACGGGAACCCAGCCGAGAGCCTTGGGCCATGCCAGAACAACTATTGGTATCACCAGGATCGCCACAATCGCCGCCCACGGCACTCGGTCGCGTAGGGTTACAAAATGGGGTGCATCGGCATAGACGATGTGGGCGCTGAGCATTCCGAAGGCGAACAGCGCGATGTACTGCGGCGATGCCCCGTGGCCATCCATATTCACCCGAGTCTGGAGCAAAATCAGTGAGAGTGCGAGGGATCCCCCCAGTGCAGTTGCCACGGTCTTCAGGGCACCCCAACGCCGGAACATGATCACCAGCGCAGGGAAAAGGAAATAGATCCACCACTCAACCCCAATTGACCACGCGGGGCCACTGATCTGCATCGATGTGCTGGCGAAGAATTGCTGCACAAGGAACAGGTGGGTCACGAGTCCGCGTATGTCCACGACATACGTTCCGTCCCAGTAGCCTTCGGGCTGCTTGCCAAGGAAGAGCCAGATCAGAATAATCGAGAGGATGATCGAGATATAGTAGGGCGGCAGGATGCGCCAGGCACGTCGTTTGAAGAAGGAGAGCGCGCCGATTCGTAGCTCACCACCGTCACGGATGATTGGCAGAGTCAGGCAGAACCCCGAGATTACCAAAAACAGGCCGACAGCAGCGTGACCGAGCAGTTCGTATGGCAAGCCAGACTCAAGCCATGCGTGGTGTACGGCAACGAAGAGTGCAGCGGCAGCACGTAGGCCATCGAGGTAATTGATGTGCTGACCAGCAGGGACAGGCGAGCGAGGAGCGGATCTCGTGGGCTGTGGCATAGGGTGGTGCTGCTGCTGCTATGATATTTCGCCCCTGAATTGTAGCAAAGGCCGATGATAATTGCCATATTGCGCGGCTTTGCATCAAGAATCGTCCCACCGCCTCCCGGCGAGCGTGTCGAACGGGAGAAACCCGACCTCAACCATTGCGGGTGCGAACCAGTCAAGCTGTTCGGAGAGTGCGACCACCTCGCCGATCACTAGCACCGCTGGTGTGGGCAGGTTGGCGTGGCGGAGCGCCTCGGGCATGGTGGCCAGGGTGGCCCGTAACACCCGTTGGTCGCTGGTGGTGGCGCGGCTGATGATGGCCGCAGGTGTCTCAGGCAGACGACCGGCGGCCAGTAGGGCGGCGCAGACGGCGTTGATGCGATGCAGGCCCATCAGTACCACCAGGGTGGGGATGCGCGCCAGGGCCGCCCAGTCGGTGCCGCTGTGGTTTTTGCCGGGTGCCTCGTGGCCGGTTACGACGGCGAAGGCCGTGGAGACGCCCCGGTAGGTGAGCGGGATACCGGCGTAGATGGGCGCGGCCAGGGCCGAGGAGACGCCGGGTACAATCTCGAAGGGTAGCCCGGCTTCGGCCAGGGCCAGAGCCTCCTCGCCCGCGTGCCCGAAGACGCTCGGGTCGCCGCCCTTGAGCCGGGCCACTTGCCGTCCGGCACGCACGTGCGCCACGATCAGGTCGGTGATCGCATCCTGCTCCAGCGTATGCTTATCGTGGGCTTTGCCCACAAAGATCCGTTCGGCGCTCGGGGCCGCCTGCTCCAGCAGTTGCGGGGCGACCAGCCAGTCGTAGAGTACCACGTCGGCCTGGCGCAGCAGGTTCAGCCCGCGCACGGTGATCAGATCGGCGCGCCCAGGGCCGGCACCGATCAGGTAGGCTTTACCGCTCATCGTTCTTCTCGGGCGGGCCGGCGATTAGCCAGCGCGCAATAGCATCGCGGATGGTCGCCGCCCGTGCGGGTTCGGCTCCGCCGGTGCTGACGGCAATGGTCAGGCCATGCGTGCGGTGCAGCGCTGGCACATGGAAGGTACCTTCGGCGGGCGCGTCGGCGACATTACACAGCACACCGAGGCTCGCTGCCTCGTGCGCAACCTGCGCGTTGACGCGGCGCTGATCGCTGGTGGCGTAGGCCAGCCGCGCACCGGCTAGGTCGCCAGCGATGTAGGGCCGCTGCTCCCAGCGCACGCGACCCTCGGCGGCCCACGCCTGGAGTTGGTCGGTGGCGGCGGGGCTGATCAGCCGCACCGCCGCGCCGACGGCCAGCAGCCCGCGTACCTTGCGCTCGCCCACTGCCCCCCCGCCAATCACGACTGCCGACACGTCCGTCATACTGGTAAGTACCAGCGGGTAGTCATGAGGCGAGGAGGCGAGGAGGCGAGGAGACGAGGAGGTGGATTCCTCCGTCCCCGCCTCTTCGCCTCCTCGCGTCTCCGCCTCCTCGCGTCCCCGCGCTCGCGCCTCGTAACCCCTTGGCGTCACCACGTATCCGCCGACCACATAGCTACGGCTGTTGCCAATCAGCACCACGGTGAACATATCCGCCACAGACGGGTCAGCCTCGGCCAAGGTGGTCACCAGCATCCGCTCATCGGGGCGGGCCACATTGGTAGCGAAGGCCACCGGCGTGGTCGGCGGCCGATGGGCGCGCAGGATGTCCAACGCAACCCCAAGTTGCCAGTGGCGGTCACGCGAGCGCGGGTTGTAGAGGGCGACCACGAAATCGGCGGCGGCGGCGGCGGCCACGCGCCGCTCGATCAGCTCCCAGGGCGTCAGCAGGTCGCTCAGGCTGATCACGCTGAAGTCGTGGCTGATCGCGGCACCGAGTCGAGCCGCCGCCGCCTGGAACGCGCTGATGCCGGGAAGTACCGTCACCTCGGGGTGCTGTCCATCCCAACCGCGCCCGCGCAGAGCCTCGAACACCGGCCCGGCCATCGCATAAATGCCGATGTCGCCGCTGCTTACCAGGGCCACCCGGCGGCCCGCCTCGGCCTGCTCAATCGCCTGGAGCGCCCGATCCATCTCGGTCTTCATCCCCGAGGCGATCACCTGCTGGTGCGGGGCGAGCACGCTGCGGATCGAGTCAATATAGCCCTGGTAGCCAACCACCACCTCGGCGTCGTGCAGGGCCGCGTGGGCGGCCAGTGTCATCTGCTGAGAATCGCCGGGGCCAAGGCTGACCAGGGTGAGGTGACCGCCCTCACCCCCAGCCCCTCTCTCCGTGGGGGAGAGGGGTTGGGGGTGAGGGGCGGCGCGTAGCGCCACCGCCACCGTGCAGCGGGTGAAGGCGCGTTTGCGCACCAGCAGCGGCCCACCCGCCACGCAGACGGCGCTCGGCTCCGCGACGCCGGGCAGGTCGAGGTGGGCGCTGGCGGCGCTCGGGCTGAAGGCTGCCGGGTCGAGGGCGGCTACCTGTGCGTGTGAGACGATCTCCAGCGGGACGCCGAGTACCTCGGCCAACGCGATCAAGCCGGGCTCGTTGGCCTTCTGCTCGACCGTCGCCAGAGCCGCGATGCAGGTTGAGTCAAGTCTCGCGTCGGCCAGAGTTGTCTCCAGTGCAGCGCGCAATTCATCAACCGGCACGCCCCGCCGACAGCCCAGGCCGACCACGAGCAGCGGCAACGTGTAGCGCACGGTCTTTACCCGCAGCGTCGGCCAGAGATCATCAAGCGCACGGTGGGTGATCAGCAACGCGGCGTGGTAGCCCGGTTCCCGCAGTTGCTCGGGCTGATCCACAAACGCAAGATCTGGGCAGTCGCGCAGCCACTCCGCGATCTGGCGGCGCTGCGCAGGCAGGGCCGGGTCAACATAGCAGCCGAGCGGTTCACCGTTTACCAGGCAACCCATAGCATAGGTCAGCGCCGAGTCCGGGTCGATCTGCCACTCCTCGGCGCGGCCCAGCAGGTCGAGAGCGGGCAAACCCTGCGTATCGCTGGCCGTCGTCACGGCGGCGTGCCCGCCAGTGAACGCCGCGATACGCCTAGCCAGGTCGTTCGCGCCAGCCCGGTGGCCGCCGAGCAGCGGGATCACCGACTGACCCGCTTCGTCCATACAGAGAACCGCCGGGTCGCGGTTCTTGTGGTCGAGCAGCGGCGCAATCGCTCGCACGGCAATCCCTGCGGACATGATCAGCACCACCTGACGATGCGTGGCCCAGCGCTGACCGATCTCGGCCGCAACCGGCCCGCTGTAGCTCTCGGCGGTGCCTTGGGCAAAACGCGCCGGTAGCACCGCCGTGCCGCCGATCTCGCGAGCCAGCCGCTCGGCCAGCGCGGCACCCTGGCGGGTCACGGCGATCATGAGAGGGTGATCGCCCTCACCCCCCCGGCCCCCCTCTCCCTGAGCGGGAGAGGGGGGAGATTCGGCAGCCGAATGCGCGCCCGTGAGAGGGAAGGGGCGGACATCCGCCCCACGATAGCCGTGGGCGAAGGTTGCGTCGTAGAGTCGGCTCTGAGCGGCTGCGTCGCCGGGGCGCAGGGCCGAACCAACCATAATCAGCGCGTGCTTGGTGAAACCGACCGCACGCACGGCGGCGGCGATGTCGGCCAGGGTGCCGGTGATCACCTGTTCATCGGGCCAGGTAGCCCGGTAAACCACGGCGACCGGGGTTTGCAGCGTGTAGACGCCGCCAGCCAACAGGTCGGCCACCACCTGCTCGATCTGATCGACGCTGAGGTAGAGAGCCAGCGAGGCACCGTGGGCAGCCAGCGATTTCAGCGACTCGCGCTCGGGCACGGGCGTGCGCCCGGCCACCCGGCTGAGGATCACCGTCTGTGTGACCTCGGGCACGGTCAGTTCCACGCCGAGGCGGGCGGCGGCGGCGAAGGCCGCGCTCACGCCAGGGACGACCGTGTAGGGAATCGTGCGCTGATCAAGCAGGCGCATCTGTTCGTGGATCGCCCCGTAGAGCGCCGGGTCGCCGGTGTGGACACGGGCGACCACGCCGCCCGCCTGTGCGGTCGCGGCCATCAGGTCGATGATCTGGGCAAGGTGGAGATCCGCCGAGCCGACGATGCGCGCCTCGGGTTTGCGGGCCAGTTCGGCCACACTGGCCTGCACCAAGCTATCGGCGTAGAGTACGAGGTCGGCCTGCTCAATGATCGCACGTCCGCGCACGGTGATCAGGTCGGGTGCGCCGGGGCCAGCGCCGACAAAGTAGACGGTTCCGGGAGTAATACTAAAATTCATGGTTTACTCTTTATGAGGCGATGCGGCGAGAGGCGATGCGACGGGAGGCGATGCGGCGAGAGGCGATGCGGCGAGAGGCGATGCGGCGAAGAATCCATCCAGCGAATGGTCGTTGAGATCATATCGAGCAGACTCTTCTCTGGTTTTCTTGTCATCATTGGCCTTAATTAGTCCCCAGAGCATCGATGAGATAACGTTTGCGCGATTGTACAGCGATGAATGCTGGTCATCAGTAACATATTTGCGCCGCTGACACAGTGCTAGTAGCCCAACCGTTTCGGCGAGCGAGCCACGAGCAATATCATAAAAGTTACGCTCTGATCGGGATATAGCTTTTCCCGCACCTTCAGCAATGTTAGCAATGATGGAAGTTGCTGCACGGCGCAACTGTTCACCAATTGAAAACTGAGCTTTTTGCGGTAGCCCATCAGCGACCACAAAACATGCATCAACATACTCTAGCGCCAGCGGCCAGACGTTCAGCGACTCGTATCGAAAAGCCACTAACCCACCTCCTCTTCACATCTACGCAACCTCACCGCGACCTCGCCTCACCGCCTCACCGCGACCTCGCCTCACCGCCTCACCGCGACCTCGCCTCACCGCCTCACCGCGACCTC
>CAIRFY010000053.1 GCA_903877945.1 uncultured Oscillochloris sp.
CCCTCTCCCTGAGCGGGAGAGGGGGAGTCGGACGCATCCTGGTGCGGAATCTCCCCTCTCCCCGTGAGGGAGAGGGGCTGGGGGTGAGGGCCGGAGGGTGACTTTGCAACAGCCCTGCCACGGCCCTCATCCGACTTGCGCCAGTGCGCCGCCCGTGCTATGATCCGCCCAGCACCGCATATCTACTGCACTAATGATGACGAGGACGAGTAGCCCGGCAACCGCCTCCAGGGAGGGCGCGCCAGCGACTGGAAGCGCGCCCGGTAGCGACCCTTCGTCCCATGCGGACGAGGGGCTTTTTGTTGTTCAGACATGGTTCAGAACAGCTTTACAGTTTGGCGGAGACGCGATGAGGCGAGGATGCGATGCTATCGCCTCGTCGCATCCTCGCCTCATCGCCACACTGTAAAGCTGAAACCTGACACCTGACACCTTGTCTCAGGAGCGTTCGCTATGTCCCAGCGTACCTTCCCTCGGACGCCGCGCCGCCGGGTTCGACGTAAGCACGGCTGCCTCAACCAGATCGCTGGTTTTGGCGTGGCCCTGATGGTGATCATCGCTCTCTACGGGCTGTTCGCCCGCCCCGCCCTGAGCGCCATGATCGGCGCACAGATCAGCGCCCGCCTCGATCCGACGGCGGCGGCCGGTGCGGTGAGCCAGGCCGCCGCCGCCCTGCCCGGCGTCATCGCTGCTTTGCCCCCCGGTCAGGTCGTCGTCGATCAGGAGCGAGCCAACGCCTTCCTGCGCAGCCACCAGCAGGACTACGCGCCCATCGATGCCATCACCGTGCATCTGTCCAAGGGCCAGGTTGTTGCCGAACTGAGCGCCCTCGGGGTCAGCGGGGTGGCCCACAGCGGCCTCGCCGCCGTCGATGGTCGAGTCGCCCTGCTCAACCCGCAGATCGACGGAACCCTCAGTCTGGCGGTCTCTAGCGCCGACCTGCTCGCGCCCCTCGCCGAGCGAATCAACGCTGAGTTGGAGCGCCAGGGTAAGTATGTCGAGTCGATCCAGATCGAGGACGGACAGATCGTCGTTGTGACGAGGTAATTGGAGATTTTTGATTTTAGATTTTTGATTGCAGATTTGGCCGCAATCAAAAATCTAAAACCCAAAATCTAAAATCAAGGAGTTCCCGATGCCCGTAACGCCCGATAGCGACCCCTACTACCGTCTGCGCCACTCCCTGGCCCACGTCATGGCCGAGGCTGTGCTGGAGATCTTCCCCGATGGCAAGGTGGCGATTGGCCCGCCAGTCGAGAATGGCTTCTACTACGACTTTGATCTGCCCCGTGCGCTCACGCCCGAGGATCTGGGCAACATCGAGGGGCGGATCAAGAAGATTATCGGCGGCAGGTTCCCCTTTATCTACCGCGAGGTCAGCGCCGCCGCCGCCCGCGAGATCTTCGCCGGTCAGCCGTATAAGTTGGAACTGATTGACGGTCTGGCCAAGGGGCTCGACGAGAACGGCGAAACCCACCACGGCGATACGGTGATCTCGACGTATAAGCACGATACGTTTGAGGATCTGTGTCGCGGCCCGCACCTGGAGCATACCGGCCAGATCCCCGCCGACAGCTTCAAGCTGATGAGCATCGCCGGAGCCTACTGGCGCGGCGACGAGAAGAACAAGCAACTCCAGCGCATCTACGGCACGGCGTGGAACAGCAAGGCCGAACTGGAGCAGTACCTGTTTCAGATCGAGGAGGCCAAGCGCCGCGACCACCGCAAGCTCGGCAAGGAGTTGGGCCTCTTCTTTTTCGCCGAGGATGTCGGCCCCGGCCTACCACTCTTCACGCCTAAGGGCGAGACCCTGCGTCACGAGATGGAGTCGTATGTGCGCGAGGTGCAGACGCGCTACGGCTATAGCCACGTCTGGACGGGCAACGTGGTTAAGGAGCAGCTTTACCATAAGTCCGGTCACTACGAAAATTACCGCGACAGTATGTTCCCGCCGATGGTCGAGAGCGAGGACATGGTCTTCCGGCTCAAGCCGATGAACTGCCCGAGCCACATGACCCTCTTCAACCAGATGGGTGTGATCAGTTACCGCGATCTGCCCATGCGCTTCGCCGAGTTCGCCACGCTCTACCGCTACGAGGATAGCGGCGCGCTGAACGGCCTCACCCGCGTGCGCGCTCTGACCCAGGACGATTGCCACATTTTCTGTCGGCCCGACCAGATCCAGGCGGAGTTTAGCCTGGCCCTGAACCTGATCCGCGAGGTGTTGGGCACCTATAAGTTCAGCGACTATAAGGTGCGCCTGTCGCTGCGCGGCACGGCGGGCAAGTTTGTGGCCGATGACGAGAAGTGGGAGCAGGCCACCAGCGCCCTGCGCGCCGCCCTGGACGCCAATGGCGTCGAGTATTTTGAGGAGGAGGGCGAGGCGGCCTTCTACGGCCCCAAGGCCGACTTCCTGGCCCGCGACGTGCTGGGCCGCGAGTGGCAACTCAGCACTATCCAGGTAGACTTCATCCAGCCTTCGCGGCTGAGTTGCGAGTATGTGGGTGAGGACAACCAGCCGCACACGCCGGTGGTGCTGCACCGCGCTGTTACCGGCACCACCGAGCGCTTCCTGGGCGTGCTGATCGAGCACTACGCCGGAGCTTTCCCGCTCTGGCTGGCCCCCGTGCAGGCCATGATCATCCCGATCACCGACAAACAGATGGAGGCCGCCCAGGAGGTACGCCGCCGCCTGATGAGCGTCGGCCTGCGGGTCGAGGTTGACGACAGCCGCGACCGCATGCAGGGCAAGATTCGCCGCGCTCAGTTGCAGAAGATCCCCTACATGCTTATAATCGGCAACAAAGAGCAGGAAGCCAACGCCGTCGCTGTCCGCCTACGTTCCGGCGAAGATCTCGGTGCCATCCCCGTCGATAGTTTTATCGAGCGCGCTCTCCAGGAAGTGAAGTCGCGTGCGTCATAAGGAGCCCTTCATGACCGTGGAGTCTGAGACACTGGCGGATGCCGCCCGCCGCTTCGGTGAGGTGATCGCCGCCGAGCGCACGTCAACTCTCGCGGCGCTGGAGGCCGAGCGTGCGGCGGCGATCAAGATCATCGCGGCCCTGCGCAAAGAGAACGAGCGGCGCGCCCGCTCCTCCGGCGGTAAGTTTGTGCTAGGTTTCCTGATCGGCACAGCCATCGGTGTCACTGCGGTGAACGTCCTCATGCAGAGGACGAGCGAGGAGAGCCGGGTCAAGCTGGCGAAGAACCTCGGCGAAGCGCGCACAAACGTGTCAGTACGCCTGCGCGAGGCCGTGGAGGCCGGGAAGCGCGCCGCCGCCGCCGCCGAGCAGGATCTCTGGGCAGAGTATCGCAAGCGTATCGCCGACGACGGCGGCAACAAATAAAGATGTAGGGGCGAAGCATGTGCTTCGCCCCTACATAATATTGAAAAATATCTATGGACGCAGAGATCATCGCCATCGGCTCCGAGTTGCTACTCGGGGCCACAATCGACACCAACAGTGCCTATCTGGCCGGGCACCTGGCCGCCGCAGGAGTGAACCTCTTTCGCACGTCGGTGGTCGGCGACAACGTCGGGCGCATCGCCGCGACGATCAGCGAGTCTCTGGGCCGCGCCGACCTGGTGATCTGCACCGGCGGGCTTGGGCCGACCCTCGACGACGTGACCCGTGAGGCGGTGGCCCTGGCCTTCGACCGCGATCTGGAGTTCCGCCAGGAGTTGCTGGATCAGGTGGCCGCCCGCTTCGCCGCGATGAACCGCCCCATGAGCGAGAGCAACCGCCGTCAGGCGTATGTGCCCGCCCGTGCCCGCGCTATCGAGAATCTGCGCGGCACCGCGCCCGCGTTCATTGTCGAGGACGTGCGTGGCACGGTGATCGTCCTGCCCGGCGTGCCCTACGAGATGCGTTTTCTCTTCGAGAGCGTCGTGCTGCCCTACCTGCGCGACGAGCGCGGCGTCACCGACGTGATCCTGGTGAAGACGCTCCACGCCGTCGGCCTCGGCGAAAGCGTGATCGGTGAGCTGATCGCCGACCTGATGGTCGCCAGCAACCCCACCGTCGGGATCTCGGCCAAGCATGCCCGCTACGAACTGCGCATCGGCGCACGGGCCAGCAGCCCCGTCGAGGCCCATTCCCTGGTGGCCGCCGCCGAGGCCACCATCCGCGAGCGCCTCGGCGACCACCTCACCGGCGATGAGACGCTGGCCGAGGCGGTCTCGCGCCTGCTTACCTCAAGCCAACAGACCCTCTCGCTCTACGAGGGCACGAGTGTGGCCCCGATCTACCGCGCGCTCTCCGCCACAACGGTTGGCCTTGACTATGTGCGCGGGGTGATCATCCACCCCCTCGACCGGCCCACCGATGAATACGCCGCCGCCGCTCTGGCCCACGCCGGTGCGATCAGTGCCGCCGACCGCTGGCGCAGCGACCTGGGGTTGGCGGTGCAGTCCGCCAGCACGCCCGATGAGCGCGGTTTCACCGCCGTGTCGGTGGCCCTCTGCTTTCCCAACGGCAGCCGCCATGCCACCCGCCACTACGACCTGCGCCAGCCCGAGGGTTGGGACTTTGTGGGTACTCTGGCTCTCGATCTGCTGCGCCGCTATCTGATGGGGGAGACTGAGTAATAGCGTTGCGCTACGGTGCCTTCGCCATCATCGTGATCTACCTCATTCCCCCCCTCGCCAGACCGGCACAACACCTGTGCGCCAACGGTTATTGTCGCCAACGGTTGAGCCACCGGCTGCGCGAGACTAGTGCCATGACAAACCCCGGCAGCGAACGTAATCGCATCCTGAAGATGATCGAGTCCGGCCAGGTTTCTGCGGACGAGGCGGCCCACCTGCTGGATGCCATCGGCCCCGCGCCACGCCCCGCCGATCGGCAGCGATCTCGCCTGGTGCGCGTCCGCGTCACAAATCTGCACACCGGACGCCAGACTGCTAATGTCACAATCCCGGTGAGCCTGGTAAATGTCGGGCTGCGCCTCGGAGCCCGCCTGGCCCCCCATCTGAGCGGCAGTGACGTGGAGGCGCTGATCCACGGGATTGAGGGCGGGGCGTCTGGACGCCTCCTTGAGTGGCAGGATCTCGAAGAAGGCGAGCGGGTTGAGCTGATTGTTGAGATGACCGCGTGACTTCTGCGGTGTTGTTACCTCTTCATTAGGCTGAGATTAGGCTGGTATCAGGGGGTCATGTAGTCACTGTGCTATAATTTGCCTATATATTTCATTATGTTGATCATGTTCGTATAGCAATCCTCTTGGAGTCGTGAAGGGGAGTCAAGGCTTTAGCCAGCTGAAGCCTTGACTCCATCTTCATAACCGCGATAGGACTGCTATAGCACAGGAGGCTCTGTGAACTTTATTGATTTTGTCTTCATTCTACTCTTTATTATGAGCCTTGTGGTCGGATTCTTCCAGGGCATGATCCGACTGGCGGTGATGCTCGCTGCGCTCTACCTGAGTCTAGTGCTGTCGAGCCTCTACTTCACAACGGTGGGCGAGTGGCTGATGATCAGCTTCGGTGCCCAGCGCTACGTCGGCCAGTTTGTCGGCTTTGCGCTGGTGTTTATCTTCGGCTTCATCGTACTTGTTATCGCCGGACTCTACACCTTCCGCTATGCCCAGTTGCCCGGTGGCTTGGTGTACTTCAATCACGTCGCCGGTGTGGTGCTGGGCATGCTCTTGGGTACCTTCTTCATCGGTACGTTTGCCGCCTTGCTCTACAACCTGATGATCGCTCGTGGCGGCAACACGATTGAATTCCCGGTGATGCGCGCCCTGGGCAGTTCTGTGAACTCATCCGTGCTGCTCCACTTCTTCTCGACAAACCTCCTGCCAACGGTCTACAATATCCTCAGCCCGGTGCTGCCTGCGGGCGCCCGTCTGATCTTTGAGATTCAGTAATCGTCCCATGTAGATGTCAGAACTATGGCTATTGCAGAGCAGACCCTTCAAACCCTTGAGTTTCCGAAAATCCGCGAGCAGTTGGCTCGCCACACGGCGTTCTCGGCCTCGCGTGAACTGGCCCTCAGCTTGCTGCCCTCGACCGAGATGGTCGATGTCCGGCAGCGCCAAGCGCTCACGGGTGAGGCGCGTGCGCTGCTGGACGACTCCTCCGATGTGACAATCGGCGGTGCCCGCGATGTGCGCCGGGCCGCCCAGCACGCCGCCCGTGGCGGGGTGCTTGAGGGCCAGACGTTTTTGGAGATCGCCGCAACGCTGGCCTCGTCCCGCGCCCTGCGCACGCGCCTACTGCGCCTGGATTCTTCACGGTTCCCGCGCCTGATCGAGCAGGCCGGTTTCCTGCCCACGCTCCCGCAGATCGAGGACGAGATCCTGCGCACGATTGGCGACGACGGCGCGGTGATGGATAGCGCCAGCGCCGAGCTTAGCCGCCTGCGCCGCGAGATCCGCGTTTCGTTCAGCCGACTCCAGGAGAAGCTCCAGAACCTGGTTTCTTCGTCCAGCTACGCGGGTGCGCTCCAGGAGCCGATCATCACCGTGCGCAACGGGCGCTATGTGGTGCCGGTGAAGGCCAGCCACCGCAAGGATGTGCGCGGCCTCGTCCACGATCAGTCCAGTAGCGGGGCGACCCTCTACATTGAGCCGATGGCCACTGTCGAGCTGAATAACCGCTGGCGCGAACTACAGTCCGCCGAAGAAGAGGAGGTCCAGCGTATCCTGGCCGCCCTCTCCGACCACGTCGGTACCGCCGCCCCGCAGATTGTCGGTGCGGTGGAGACCCTGGCCGCCATCGATCTGGCCCTGGCCTGCGCCCGCTACGCCCTGTCCATGCGCTGCGTGATGCCGGAAATTGTGGATTATCCTCGTAGGGGCGAAGCATTGGCTGCCAATGTTTCGCCCCTCCACTTGACCGAGGCTCGCCACCCACTGATCGATCCCACCAAGGTGGTGCCGACGACGATCTGGCTCGGCGGCGAGTTCCGCCTGCTGCTGATCACCGGCCCAAACACCGGCGGTAAGACGGTGGCCCTGAAGACAACCGGGCTCCTTGCGCTGATGGCTCAGTCTGGCCTGCACATTCCGGCCAGCGCACCCTCGCGCCTGCCGGTCTTTGGCCACATCTTCGCCGACATCGGCGATGAGCAGAGCATCGAGCAGAGCCTGAGTACCTTCTCCTCGCATATGAGCAACATTATTCGCGTGCTCAAGGCCCTGGAGGAGCAGCCCATCCCCGAGGCGGTCTGGGCCGCTGACCGCTACGACCTGCTGAGCGACACGCCGCCCTTGGCGCTGGTACTCCTCGACGAACTGGGCGCGGGGACAGATCCGGTGGAGGGCGCGGCCCTGGCCCGTGCGATCATCGAGCGGCTGCTTGACCTAGACGTATTCGGCGTGGCCACCACGCACTACGCCGAACTGAAGGCGTTCGCCTACAACACGCCCGGCGTGCAGAACGCCTCGGTGGAGTTTGATGTGGAGACCCTCGCGCCCACCTACCGCTTAAGCATCGGCCTGCCCGGTCGCTCGAACGCCCTGGCGATTGCCACGCGCCTCGGCCTAAGCCCGGCCCTGGTCGAGCGGGCGCGCAGCACGGTGACCCGCGAGAACGCCCAGATCGAGGATCTGCTGGCTGGTATCCATAAAGAGCGCGAGTCCGCCGCCGCCGCTATCCGCCGCGCCGAGGAGTTGCGCGAGGACGCCGAGAAGTACCGTGGGCGCATGGCGACCGAACTGCGCGAGTTTGAGGATCGCCGCGAAACCGAGATCGATGCCGCCCACCAGGAGCTCGATAACGAACTGCGCGAGGTGCGCAGCCAACTCAAGCGCCTGCGCGACGAGTTCCGCAGCGTGTCGCTCTCACGCCAGTGGCTTGAGCAGGCCGAGCAGCGCTTCGCCGAGGCCAGCGTGAAGGCGAAGGAAGCTGTCAGCAAATCTGCCAAGGCCCGCTCAGACTCCTCTGCCGCGTCCGCTTCTCCTCAAGCTCCGCGCCCCCTCCAGCCCGGCGACACCGTGATGGTACGTTCGGTGGGACTAAAGGGCGAGATCGTCTCCATCGACACAGAGGATGGCACCGCCGCCGTCCAGGTAGGTGGCTTCCGCATGAGCGTGGATCTGCGCGAACTCAAGCGCGAGAAGGGCGGCCCCGAGAGTACACGGCGCGACTACAGCTCCGCCGCACGCAGCATCAGCCTGCCGCCCGCCCCCGCCGATGTCGCGATGACCTTCGACATGCGCGGCTGGCGGGTGAGCGAGATTGGCGATAAGCTCGACCGCTACCTGAACGATGCCTACCTGGCTGGGCTGCACCAGGTGCGCCTGCTGCACGGCAAGGGCACCGGCGCTCTGCGCCAGGTGGTGCGCGATGTCCTCCAGGGCCACCCGCTGATCACCTCGTTCGCCTCGGCTGATGGCCGCGACGGTGGCGACGGGGTGACAGTGGCGATATTGAGGGAGAGTTAAGAGAGGGTAAACCCTCTCTTAAAAATGCTCCCCGTGGTACAATGCCCGCGCTATGTCTGAGCCACTTGTCTACCTGTTGCTGTCCACGGCCCTGCTGCTGCCAATCCTTGGCGCGGCGGCCTTGCGCCTATTTGGTGACCACTTTGATACGCGCAGCATCGCTATTGCGGCGGCGTCCCTCTTTGGTGTGGCCATCACCAGCGCGCTGATCCTCTCGCGTAGCGATGTGAGCGTGCTGCGCATCGGCGATGTGAGCCTGTTGCTCCCCGGCACCCGCCCCGGTGTCAGCTTCGCTCTGCCCGCCGATATCCAGATCAACGATGCGCCCCCTGATCTGCTCGCTGCCCCGCCGGTGCTACCGACCCTGACTCCGCGACCGTCGGTCACTGCCACCAGCACACCTCCGCCGACAGAGACGCC
>CAIRFY010000054.1 GCA_903877945.1 uncultured Oscillochloris sp.
CACCCCCTGCCCCTCTCCCTCACGAGGAGAGGGGAGATTCCGCACCAGGACGCATCCGACTCCCCCTCTCCCGTTCAGGGAGAGGGGGCTGGGGGGTGAGGGCTGACCGCCGACAAACTGTAAAGTATCTGCGATCCTCCCTCAATATATTTTCGATGTACAATGGAGCGGGGCCACTCACGATACGGCGCAGCAGCGCGCAATAGCATCGGAGCAGAGCATGACTTTCACCACAATTGATGAGCTACAGGCAGCCCTCGCCGAACACGCCTATATTGCTGACCGCTCGCTCTCCACCGCGATCTTCCTGGCTCTTAGGATGAATAAGCCGCTGCTCCTTGAGGGCGAGGCTGGCGTTGGTAAGACGGAGATCGCCAAGACGTTGGCGCGTATGCTCGACCGTCACCTCATCCGGCTCCAGTGCTACGAGGGTCTCGATGTAAGTACGACGATCTACGAGTGGAATTATGCCCGCCAGATGCTCCAGATCCGCCTGCTGGAGGCCCAGGGTGTGACGGCCCAGGGCAGCGGTGAGGCGATCAAGAATATCTTTGGCCCTGAGTTTCTGATCAAGCGACCTCTGCTCCAAGCGATTGAGGAGAGTATGGTGCGCCCGCCGATCCTCCTGATCGACGAGATCGACCGCGCTGACGAGGAGTTTGAGGCATTCCTGCTTGAACTGCTCTCCGATTGGCAGATCAGTATCCCTGAGATCGGCACCGTGCGCGCCGCAGTCCCGCCCACGGTGATCATCACCTCAAACCGCACCCGCGAGATCCACGATGCGCTCAAGCGCCGCTGTCTCTTTTACTGGGTTGATTATCCCACCCTTGATAAAGAGCTAGAGATCGTGCGCGCCCGTGTCCCCGAGGCCAGCGCGGCCCTCTCGCGTCAGGTGGTGATGTTTGTCCAAGAGCTGCGGCGCTTGGATCTCTACAAACTCCCCGGCGTTGCCGAGACTCTGGACTGGGTGACGGCTCTGGTGTGCCTCGACCAGAAGGCGCTGGTTCAGGATGTGGTCGAGGATACCCTCGGGGCTATCCTCAAGTATCAGGACGATATCGCCCAGGTGCGCGGTAAGGTGGTTGTCGATCTGATGAGGAAGTCGGCGGCGATGTAAATGCACAATGCACAATGCACAATTGAACATATGAACCAGAAGCATGAGGGGTTGGATGTTGCCGCTGTGCTGGGAGCGTTGCGGGCTGAGGTTCGAACGCAGCGTGCCGCAGAGGGCAAGGATAAGGTGAACACGGCCCTGAGCGCCATCGAACGCGAGTTGCACCTCTGCGCCGAGCAGTTGGAGATGGCCCGCGTGATCAGTGCCCACTGGCCGCTGGAGGGCAAGAATCTGTATGAACGCGGGTGGGCGCTGGTGCATAAGGTGGTGCGTCGCTATCTGCGCTGGTATATCAACCCGATTGTCGAGCAGCAGAATGCCTTCAATGATGTCGGGGCGCGCTCGATCCGGCTGCTGATTGAGGCTCACGCTGAGCTACGCGGCCAACTGGCCGATCTGCGGCGCAGCCGTGATCAGCAGACGCCCCCGCCCTCCAACCCTTCCTCTACACAGGGAGAGGGGGGGACGGCGGATTCTATTGCTGACCTCCAGCGGCTGATCGAGCGCAACGGGCGGGCCGAACCCCCCGCCGCCTTGCCTGACCTCGCCCTGCGTCCCTTGCTCGCCCAGATGGCGGAGCGGGCCAGCGTGAGCGCCCACTGGGATCTCGGGGGCGACACGCTCCCCACAAAGGCCCGTGCGCTGGCCCAGAAGGGCGTCCGCCAGTACCTGCGCTGGATGATCAACCCGATTGTCGAGCAACAGAATGCGGCCAATGCGGTCATCGCCGAGGCGCTGCCGCATCTGATAGCCGCCGACGCCGAGGTGCGGGCCGACCTCGCGGCGCTGCGTTCAGTGCAACATGTCCAGGTATCGGGTTAGCGGGGAGCGGACGGGATGGGTGCATCCACGGCCCATCCCCCTTATTTACCCTCCTGACATAAGAGATCATCACCACACGTTGCCTGAGCTTTACCTCGTACAAAGATGCGCAAACGTATACTGGCCTTACCCGTTAGTGAACGCACGATTTTTTTGTATGAGGAGACCTTGATGACAAGCGAACAAATCACGCTTGATGGCAACGATGCCGTTGCTAAAGTAGCCTATATGCTCAGCGAGGTGGTGGCGATCTATCCGATCACTCCATCGACGCCGATGGGCGAGTCGGCTGATGCCTTCGCCGCCGCCGGTAAGCCGAATCTCTGGGGTACGGTGCCCTCGGTGTATGAGATGCAGTCTGAGGGTGGCGCGGCAGGCGCACTCCACGGCGCAATGCAGACTGGTGCCCTCACGACAACCTTCACCGCGTCCCAGGGTCTGCTGCTGATGATTCCCAATATGTATAAGATCGCCGGCGAACTCACGCCGACCGTCTTCCATATTGCCGCTCGCGCCCTGGCCGCTCAGGGGCTCTCGATCTTCGGCGATCATTCCGATGTGATGTCGGTGCGCGGCACGGGTTTCGCCTTGCTGTCTTCTGGCTCGGTGCAAGAGGCTCACGACCTGGCTCTGGTCGCCCACGCTGCTACGCTGGAAAGCCGGGTGCCCTTCCTGCACTTCTTCGACGGCTACCGTACCTCTCACGAGGTGAATAAGATCACCAGCCTGGACGATGAAACCATCCGGGCCATGATCAGCGACGACCTGGTGCGCGCCCATCGCAGCCGCGCCCTCACCCCCGATAAGCCGGTGCTGCGCGGCACCGCCCAGAACCCCGATGTCTACTTCCAGGCCCGTGAGAGCGTTAATCCCTTCTACAACGCCTGCCCCGGCATTGTGCAGGCAGCGATGGATCACCTCGCCGGTCTGACCGGCCGCCAGTACCGGCTCTTTGATTACAGCGGCGCCCCCGACGCCGAGCGTGTGGTTGTGGTCATGGGCTCCGGCGGCGAGGCGGTGGCCGAGACGGCGCAGTACCTGGCTACCAAGGGCGAGAAGGTCGGCGTGGTGCGGGTGCGTCTCTACCGGCCCTTCGACAGCGCCGCGTTTATCGCCGCCCTGCCCGTCACTGTCCAGAAGGTCGCGGTCCTCGACCGCTGCAAGGAGCCCGGCAGCACCGGCGAGCCGCTCTTCCTGGATGTGGTCTCGGCCCTGGCCGACAGCGCCCTCTCTCCCTCGGTGATCGGCGGTCGCTACGGCCTCTCCTCCAAAGAGTTCACCCCGGCCATGGTCAAGGCGGTCTTCGATGAACTGACCGAGAGCCAGCCCATTCGCCGCTTCACTATCGGCATCAACGATGACGTGACCCACACCAGCCTTGAGTACGATCCTAGCTTCAACATTGAGCCGAGCGAGACGGTGCGCTGTGTCTTCTGGGGCCTCGGTGCCGACGGCACGGTGGGCGCGAACAAGAGCAGCATTAAGATCATTGGCGAGGAGACCGCCAACAACGCCCAGGGTTACTTTGTCTACGACTCGAAGAAGTCTGGCTCGGTGACGACCTCGCACCTGCGCTTCGGGCTGCAGCCTATCCGCTCCCCCTACCTGATCGGTGCCGGTGAGGCTAACTTCGTCGCCTGTCATCAGTTCGCCTTCCTTGAGCGCGTCGAGGTGCTGAGCTACGCCCGCCCCAACGGCATCTTCCTGCTGAACAGCCCCTTCGGCGCGGATCAGATCTGGAGCCAGATCCCCGGCGAGGTGCGCGATACCATCCGCAGCAAGAACCTGCGCTTCTATGTGATCGACGCTACCGCCGTGGCCCAAGAGACCGGCATGGGCAACCGGATCAATACGGTGATGCAGACCTGTTTCTTCGCAATCAGCGGCGTGCTCCCCCGCGATGAGGCCATCGCCGCGATCAAGCTGAGCATTAAGAAGACCTACGGTCGCCGTGGTGATGAGGTGGTCTCCCGCAACTTTATGGCGGTGGATAAGACCCTTGAGAACCTGCACGAGGTGGTCGTCCCCGCCAGCGACGCGGAACTGAGCATCCTGCATATGCGCCCAGTTGTCGCTACCGGGGCACCCGCCTTCGTACATAACGTCCTCGCCCCGATGATCGCCGGCCACGGCGACAGCCTGCCCGTCAGCAAGATGCCCTTTGACGGCACCTACCCCACCGGCACCGCGCAGTGGGAGAAGCGCAACATCGCTCTGGAGATCCCGGTCTGGGACGAGAAGATCTGTATCCAGTGTGGCAAGTGTTCTTTCGTCTGCCCGCACGCCGTTATCCGTAGCAAGGTCTACGCGCCTGACGCCCTGGCTCGTGCGCCTGGGGGCTTCAAGAGCGTGGACGCTCGCTTTAAGGAACTGCCCGGCGAACGCTACTCGCTCCAGGTCAGCCCCGAGGACTGCACCGGCTGTGCCCTCTGCGTTGAGGTCTGCCCGGTGAAGGACAAGACCCAGGTTGGCCGCAAGGCGCTCAATATGGCTGAGCAGCCGCCGCTGCGCGTGGCCGAGGTGGCTAACTGGGATTTCTTCCTGACGCTGCCTGAGGTAGATCGCACCAAGATCAGCCTGGGCTCGATCAAGAACTCGCAGTTGCTCCAGCCGCTCTTCGAGTTCTCCGGGGCTTGCTCCGGCTGTGGCGAGACCCCCTATGTCAAGCTGGTCAGCCAGCTCTACGGCGACCGGGCGGTGATCGCCAATGCCACTGGCTGCTCGTCGATCTACGGCGGCAACCTGCCCACCACGCCCTGGACGGTCAACAAGGACGGGCGCGGCCCGACGTGGTCGAACTCGCTCTTCGAGGACAATGCGGAGTTCGGCCTGGGCATGCGTCTGAGCATCGATAAGCAGCAGGAGTACGCCAGCGAGCTGCTCAAGCAGTTGTCCGTGATTGTCGGCAGCGAGCTGGTCGAGGCTCTGCTGACGGCGGATCAGAAGGGCGAGGCCGGGATCGCCGCCCAGCGCGAGCGGGTGGAGGCGCTGAAGGTGCGGCTGGAGGCCGATCTGGAGGCCGAGCCCAACGCTCCGCAGGTCGCAAAGGTCAAGGATTTGCTGGCTTTGGCCGACACCCTGGTGCAGCGCAGCGTCTGGATCATGGGCGGCGACGGCTGGGCCTACGATATTGGCTACGGCGGCCTCGACCACGTCCTGGCCTCGGGCCGCAATGTCAACATTCTCGTGCTTGACACCGAGGTCTACTCGAACACCGGCGGCCAGGCCAGCAAGAGTACCCCGCTGGCGGCGGTGGCCAAGTTCGCCGCCAAGGGCAAGGGCACCTCGAAGAAGGATCTGGGCCTGATTGCGATGGCCTACGGTAGCGTCTATGTCGCCCGGATTGCGATGGGCTACGACGATGTGCAGACCCTGCGGGCCATCCAGGAGGCCGAGGCGTACGAGGGTGTCTCGCTGATCATTGCCTACAGCCACTGTATCGCCCACGGCATCGACATGCGCAAGGGTTTAGACCAGCAGAAGCTGGCGGTGCAGAGCGGTATGTGGACACTCTACCGCTACAACCCGGATCTGATTGCGCAGGGTAGTAACCCGCTGGTGATCGACTCGAAGGCACCCAGTATTGGCACTGATAAATACATTGCCGGTGAGGGTCGTTTCCAGATGCTTATCCACAGCGATCCCGCCCGCGCCGAGGCGCTGATGGCCCAGGCGACGACGGAGAACAAGGCGCAGTACCTCCACCTGGAGCAGTTGGCGAAGAAGAGCGAGTGAGTTGACGAGCATTCGGGAAAGGGTAGAGACGCCCCGGCGGGGCGTCTCTACCGCTAACCATCTCTACCGCTAACCATCTCTACCGCTAACCATCACCTATAACACACCACCTGAAAGGAATCAATGATGATCGACCTGAGCACGAGTTACCTTGGCCTACACCTGAGAACGCCGGTCGTCGCGTCAGCATCGCCACTCTCGCACCACCCCGACGTAATGCAGCGGATGGAAGAGGCCGGCGTGTCGGCTGTGGTGATGTACTCGCTCTTTGAGGAGCAGATCATCCGCACCAGCCTGGAACTTGACTACCTGCTGACCCACGGATCCGAGAGTTTCGCCGAGGCTCTGAATTACCTGCCGGATCACGGCAAGTACAGCGTCGGCCCCGAGCGCTACATCGAGCAGATCCACGAACTGAAGCGCAAGGTGAACATCCCAGTGATCGGCAGCCTGAACGGCGTTTCGCCGGGCGGCTGGCTGCACTACGCCCGCCTGATCGAGGAGGCCGGCGCCGATGCCCTAGAGCTGAATATCTACGCTATCCCCACCGATCCGAATATCACCGGGGCCGACCTGGAGCAGGGCTACGTTGACCTGGTGCGCAATGTACGCGCCGAGATCAAGATCCCCCTATCCATCAAGCTCAGCCCCTACTTCAGCTCGTTGCCCAACTTGGCCTGGCGGCTGATGGAAGCCGGCGCACAAGGTCTGGTGCTCTTCAACCGCTTCTACCAGCCCGACTTTGACTTGGACACCCTCACGGTGGCACCAAACCTCCAGCTCAGCACATCGCGCGATCTGCGCCTGCCCCTGCGCTGGGTGGCCCTGCTCTACGGGCGCGTCCCGGTGGATCTAGCCCTCACCAGCGGCGTCCACACCGGCCAGGATGTACTCAAGGCGATGATGGCCGGGGCCAAGGTGGCGATGATGGCCTCGGCGCTGCTGAAGGGCAACCCCGAGCAGCAGGTCCGTGCGGTGATGGCGGAACTGCGCACATGGATGACCGACCACGAGTACGAGTCGATCACGCAGATGCAGGGCAGCATGGCCCAGCGCTCGGTCGCCGACCCCAATGCCTACGAGCGCGCAAACTATATGAAGGTACTCGGCTCGTATAAGGATGTCGGGCCGATCATCCCCGATGTGACGCTTCAGGCCGGTATGCTCTACCCCGTCGATTAGGGACGAGACAAGGTTTCCGGTGTCAGGTTTCAGCGTGACAGTTCGTAGTGTGGGCTTCACATAAGCTGATCGAGCGCCCGCCTTGCCCCCTCACCCCCAGCCCCTCTCCCGCTCAGGGAGAGGGGCCGGGGGTGAGGGTTGGAGGGTGGCTTTGCGCCAGCCCTGGGCGGATTCCCAGGGCGCTCAACAAAGCGGAGGCAGTGGGCGTATAATAGACGTAGCACGTACAGGAGTACCCTATGTCAGTTGACGACTTCCGCGATAATACCCGGCGCATCCTGGATAATCTACTCAGCGAGACGCCTAAGGCCGACCGTGAGCAGATGCTCGATGCCTACGCCGACCTGATTACGCAGCTCTACGCCTACCACTCACACCAGATGCTCACCGAGGTGATCGAAGATACGCGCACCCGCCTCGACGCCCGCCTCTCCCCTGACCCGGTGCGCCAGACAATTGCCGGCGTACAAACGACGATCCAGGATCTTTGGAACAGCCTTTGGAGGGAGTAGCTGCGCTCAATATGACCGTATGTTTAGGCATGTTTCACATTGGGCAATTCCAGCGTGATAGTTCTGCGATGAGGCGAGGACGCGAGGATGCGATAGCATCGCATCCTCGCGTCCTTGTGTCATCGCCAAACTGTCACGCTGATCTGAACTTTATCTTAATCAGATATTACTAAAAATTTAAGAACCAGCTAAGAAAAATCGTGCCCAAGTCTAATATGTTTCCAAACTGATGGCACTATACTGCGTGTATAAATACACATACTACAGATAACGAGGCACATCTGATGAATATTCCTATCAACAACCGAACGACGCGCATGTTTGCGTCCATGCTCGTAGCCATCATGCTCATGTTTGCGGGCGACGTGGTCTGGAACGTCTCTGGCGGTAGCTCGGATGTCACCCTCCCCAGCTACGCGATCTCGCTCCATCAGGCGGTCGTCATCGCGGGCGATACCGCGCCCAAGGCAACGATCATCGGAACACCGGATCTGGTCAGCTACGAGGGAACCGTCGCTTACATGGTAACCCTGAACGCGGGGACGATTTATGTGGAGGCGACTACCGGACGCATTCTGGTCAATACGGTGTCAACGGCGATGAATGGCGGGCAGGGACACTAACACAACTTCCTGAAACGATACCGGGGCGCTGATCCAAGGACGCCAGGATGCGGAGCATCCTGGCGTCCTCGCGTTAGCGGCCTGGTATGGTTTTTCTGGGAATTTGCACCAGGACTACTCGTTCTCGGATACCGCGCCGCCGCATTCGCCACAGAAGCGCATGCCCTGGCCAACCTCGTGGCCATTGGAGCAACGCCGCAGGCCCAGGCGAGCGCCACAGGAGCCGCAGAATTTCATGTCGCCGGTCGGGGCACCGCACGCGGGACAGATCGTGCGCTTACCAGAAATGTCGCTGCTGAACTGCGTACTCGCACTGACCTTCTCACGCATCTGCTGAAGCGCCACATCGGCCTTCGACGCCGCCATTTCTGTGCCAATGTGCGGTGCACAGTTTGCACACAGGCCAGCGGCCTGGTTCCAGCAGCTCGCGCAGACATAGTTTGTGCAGCGTGGGCAGCGGGTAAAACGTGATCGCACCTCTTCAATCGCCTCACGGAATGCGCCATCATGCTCGCGCTCCCAGGTTGCGTTACGCGCACTGCTGGCGGCGTTTGAGGCTCCGAAGAGGCCACCGAAGAGATTTGAGGCCACGTTCAGAACCGAACTAGCGGTACCTAAGATCGATGCCTTAAACTGCGAGCGCACACCGTCGCCGCAGCGATCACAACAGAACTCGAACTGAAAGCCGGTATCCGTGCTCAGGTCCCGATAGTTATTCGTAAAATTGATCAGATCTGGCATTGGTGTACCTCGCAGTTACAGTTGATTCCTTGTCTACCTAAAGTATAGCACTATCGCCAATACCCCACCCAATGCCTGCCCTATGA
>CAIRFY010000055.1 GCA_903877945.1 uncultured Oscillochloris sp.
ACCGTGGGGCGCGAAGATCCGCTCGAGTTCGGCGTCGCCAACGCTCCAGGGGAGGTTACCAACAAACAACTTAACCAGCATCTAATCATTCTCCTCTGCGCGCTGCGCAGACGATGTGGTCGGCGGCTACTATAACCCACCAACCTGCGTAAGTCTCCATCCCACCATCCCGTTCGGCCGGCACCCAGGGGTGAGCCAGGCGTCTCGCTCCGGCGATCCACAACGTACATCCTTCGAGCGAAGAGGTTCTGTCGAGCGACCAGGGAACTGACGGGAGTCTCTGATGCAGGTCTCGCAGTGTTACGTTGAGCAAACGTGATTATCATAGCATATTTCCACAAACATGCAACCCCCAAATATATATATTAAGGTATGATGGCAACAGAGCATCCGTCATACGGTCGCCGAGAGACTGAAGCCCCCGGCTCTGTGGGACGAAGTTTGCCTGCGCAGGCTGTCTGAGTCCGCTCAGGCAGGCATCGCAGGAGATCATCGCCCACCCGTTCACGAGTCGGATACCAGGAGGATCGCGGATCCCCGCGAGTACTATGCCGCCACGCCGCGCCCCCGCCCACCCAGCCTTCGCCGCCGCTGCGCCCTGGGTCTTTGTGCTGCTCTGGAGCACCGGGTTCATCGGTGCCCGCTACGGGCTGCCCTACATCGAGCCGTTCACTTTCCTGCTCCTCCGTTTCCTGATCGCGGCGAGCCTGCTGGCTGCCATATCGCTGGCGCTGCGTGTCCCCTGGCCGCAGCCCAGACAACTCGGCCACATCGCCGTGGTCGGCCTGCTGCTCCACGCTGGCTACCTGGGCGGGGTCTTCTTCGCCATTGATCACGGTATGTCCGCAGGGGTCGCCTCGCTGATCGTCAGCCTACAGCCGATCCTCTCGGCGGTGATCGCCCAGTTGGCTCTGCGCGAGCCGGTGGCCGGTCGCCAGTGGGTCGGCCTGGCCCTCGGCTTTGTCGGGGCGGGCATGGTGATCGCCGAGAAGCTGGTCGCCCCTGGCTCCGCCGCCGCCAGCATCACCGGGGCGACCCTGACAGCCGCCCTGATCGCGTTGGTGAGTACAACGTCTGGCACGCTCTATCAGAAGCGCTTCGGCGGCTCGATGCCGCTCACCACCGGCACGTGTGTGCAGTACTTGGTCGCCGCCGTTGTGATGCTGGTAGCATCCTTCGCCTTTGAACAGCGCGAGATCACGTGGGTGCCGCAGTTCTTCTTCGCGCTGGGCTGGCTGGTACTCGTGCTCTCCCTCGGGGCGATCCTGCTGCTGATGACACTTATTCGGGTCAGTTCGTCCGCCCGCGTTACGAGCCTGTTCTACCTGGTGCCGCCAGCCACTGCCCTTGAGGCGTTTTTTGTCTTCGGCGAGCGCTTTGGTCCCATGGCCCTGGGTGGCCTGGCCCTGGCATCGGTAGGCGTGGCCCTGGTGGTGGCACCGACGCGGTAGAGACGCCCCGGTGGGGCGTCTCTACGAAAGGAACATTCTCCTGTGAATGAAGAATCCCTGCGCGCTCTGCTCGACTCTGTCCGCCAAGGACAGGCTAGTATCGACGATGCAGTCGATCAGTTGCGCCGACTGCCCCTCGACGATCTGGGCTTCGCCCACCTGGACTCGCACCGCGCCTTGCGCGCAGGATTCCCCGAGGTGGTACTCTGCGCAGGTAAGCGCACTGAACATGTGGTGGCGATTATGGCGCGCCTCGCCGAAGGGCCGGGGCCGCTTTTGGCCACCCGCGCCGCGCCCGAGGTCTTCGAGGCGGTGCGGGCGGTCATCCCCGACGCCCGCTACCACGATCTGGCCCGCGTAATTATCTACGAGCCACGTCCGCTGCCACGTCGGCCCGGTCGCATTCTGGTCATCTCGGCCGGCACCGCCGACCTGCCGGTGGCCGAGGAGGCCGCCGTCACTGCGGAGGTGATGGGGAATGTGGTGGAGCGGCTCTACGACGTGGGCGTGGCCGGTCTGCACCGGCTGCTTGGTCACATGGAGCAGGTGATGGCGGCCGATGTGCTGATCGTGGTGGCCGGTATGGAGGGCGCTCTTCCCAGTGTGGTGGGCGGCCTGGTGCGCCGCCCGGTGATCGCCGTGCCCACCAGCGTCGGCTACGGGGCCAGTTTCGGCGGGTTGGCTGCGCTGCTTGGTATGCTCAACAGTTGCGCCGCCGGGGTGACGGTGGTAAACATTGATAACGGATTCGGCGCAGGTTTCGCCGCCAGCCTGATCAACACGCGCAGGGTGGAGATGGTGTGAAATGCAAAATGCAAAATGCAAAATGCAAATGAGGTATTCAGGGACTTTGCACCAGCCCTGCCACCACCATCTG
This sequence comes from uncultured Oscillochloris sp., assembly GCA_903877945.1. GTDB lineage: Bacteria > Chloroflexota > Chloroflexia > Chloroflexales > Chloroflexaceae > Oscillochloris. The sequence goes on from CAIRFY010000055.1 coordinate 2,329, forward strand.
AAAGCCCGCGAATGTGCGTTAAGATGGTAGAGATGCCCGACAGCGTGCCAGGATGTGGTGGAGGATCAAATGACAGATATAGAGGCTGGGCTGCTACGGACGGTGGAGGACTGGGAACAAGAGGAGGGCGCACCGGCACCGCTGGGTGCCACGTGGGTTGATGCCAAGAAGGGCTATAATTTTGCCCTCTACTCGCGCCACGCTACCGGTATCACCCTGCTTTTCTATCGTGAGGACGATGTCTTCAACCCGTGCTATGAGTATCGGCTCGACTACCTGAAGAATAAGTCTGAGCGGGTCTGGCATTGCTGGGTGTCCAACGCCATTGTCCCCGATGCGCGCTACTACGCTTATCGCGTTGACGGGCCAAACGACCCGATCTCTGGCCATCGCTTTGACCGCACGAAGATCCTGCTCGATCCCTTCACCACCGAGGTTTATTTCCCTGAGGGCTACGACCGGGCCGCTGCCTGCACGCCTGGGTTGCACACCGATGGTCGGGCACCCCTCGGCGTGCTGCCCCCGCGCATCCCTCACCCGATCCCGCCCTTCGATTGGGGTGCGGACGTGCGCCCCCGCCATACGTACCAGACCATTGTGTACGAACTGCACGTCAGGGGTTTCACCGCTCACCCCAGCTCGGGCGTAGCCGCCACACGGCGCGGCACGTTCGCTGGTCTGATCGATAAGATTCCCTACCTCAAGGATCTCGGCATCACTGTGGTGGAACTGCTGCCTGTGCATCAGTTTGACCCCCAGGAGCATAACTACTGGGGCTACATGACCCTGAACTTCTTCTCGCCGCACCGCGACTATGCGGAGGGAGATCAGGTCGATGAGTTTCGTCAGTTGGTCAAGGCGATGCACGAGGCGAACATTGAGGTCTGGCTTGATGTGGTCTACAACCATACGAGCGAGGGCGATCAGGGTGGGCCGACCTACAGCTACCGGGGGATCGACAATCGCAGTTACTACCTGCTCCAGCCCGACCGGCGCTACTATGTCAACGATACCGGCACGGGCAATACGATGCGCTGCGCTAACCCCGGCCCACGCGGTATCATTCTCGGTAGCCTGATCCACTGGACTCAGCACATGCACGTGGACGGTTTTCGCTTTGACCTGGCCTCTATCCTCACCCGCAACGACGATGGTTCAGTGAACACCCTTGACCCAGCGGTGGTGGCGGAGATCAGCACCATGGCCCGCTACAACGACATCAAGTTGGTGGCGGAGGCGTGGGACATTGGTTCGTACCAGCTTGGGCGCACCTTCCCCGGCCAGACGTGGCTCCAGTGGAACGGTAAGTTCCGCGATGATGTGCGCAGCTTTGTGAAGGGTGACCAAGGTCTTGTACCGGCGATGATGCGTCGGCTCTACGGCAGCGATGATCTGTTCCCCGACTCGCTTTACGATGCCTGTCGGCCCTACCAGAGTGTGAATTTTATCACCGCCCACGACGGATTCTGTCTCTACGACCTGACGGCCTACAACGAGAAGCATAACGATGCCAACGGCCACGCCAATACCGACGGCTCGGACAATAACTATAGCTGGAACTGTGGCTGGGAAGGCGATGAAGGGGTTCCGCCAGAGATTGCGACGCTACGCCGATGCCAGGTGAAGAACTTGTTCGTGCTGCTGATGCTCTCGAACGGCACGCCCATGTTTTGTGCGGGCGACGAGTTCCTCAACACCCAGCACGGCAACAACAATCCCTACAATCAGGACAACGAGATCACCTGGCTGAACTGGGATCTGCTCGAACAGAACCGTGACATCTTCCGCTTCTTCCAGAAGATGATCGCCTTCCGCACATCCCACCCGACGATTATGCGCTCGCGCTTCTGGCGCGACGATGTGCGCTGGTACGGGATCCAGGGTTCGCCCGATCAGGCCAACTACTCGCACAGTATGGCCTACTTCTTGCGCGGGGCCAGCCTTCGCGACGACGACCTGTATGTGATGATCAATGCCTACTGGGAGGATCTGGAGTTCCGCATCGCCGAGAAATCGCCGCACGGCTGGTGGCGCGTGGTCGATACCGGGCTGTCCAGTCCGCACGATATTGTCAACCCCGGCGAGGAGGTTGAGATCATTGCCCCGCGCTACACCGTGAGCGCCCGCTCGATTGTCGTGCTGCGCAGCCCACGAGCGTGACGATTTTGGATTTTAGATTGCGGATTTTGGGTTGGGCCACGCTTCCGAATCAAATCCGCAATCCAAAATCCGCAATCCAAAATCCAAAATCCGCAATCCAAAATCCGCAATCCAAAATCCAAAATCCGCAATCCGCAATCCAAAATCCAAAATCCAAAATCATAGGGGAACCGCCCATTCGAAGTGCATCCCATCGTGACCGCCGCCGCCGTAGGTGAAGTGGCCGCCCCAGTAGAACCCGTTGGCGTAGGCAGCCGGCACCAGTTCGCGCAGCGATCCTGGTTGGCCCACGAGAGCGGGCTGGCCCGTAAAGGGGTTCTGCGCGGCGTTGATGTCGAAGGCCGTCCCGTAGGCGTGGTTGCTCAGGGTGTTGGTCACCTGGCCGGGCACAGGTGAGCGGATGGTGCGCGGGGTGTAGGCTCCGTCAAAGCTGAGGATCAGCCGCAACAGCCCAGCCGCCTCCCAGTCGGCGAAGAGCTGCTGGAGCTGCGCGGCCGCCTTCTTGTGGAAGCGCAGCTTTCCGTAGCCAGCCAGACGGAACGCCCGCAGTTGCGGGATGTCCACGATCACTAGGTTGTTGGCATCCCAGCCGTTGATGATCGTGATCGCGTCCTTGTCGGCTGAAGCGGGGTTGCGCGTCCAGTCAATGTGGCCGAGGGCGGCCTCGACCGCACCGGCCTTCGCGGCCAGGAAGGTAAACGGTGGCGGTGGCGGCCAGTTCGGGTCGCCCGCCTTTGGCGCACCAACATTGATCGTCAGGCGTCCCGGCTTCGGGCCGGGCGGTGGCCAGCGGATCGCATCAGGCAGCGGCAGATCGCCCATACGCCGGATCACCCCGTCGCTCCCCTGGTAGAGCGTGTCCAAGGCGAAGACCTGCACCCGATACGCGCTCCCACTGTAGTTCGTATCGTAGGCCGCGCTGAGCGGTGCGCCTAGGTGTAGCTGCGCCGCCATTTGTTGGAAAGGCGATGTCGGGGCGTAAGGAGCCGGGGCCACCTTGTAGGTCTCCGCCCAGACCGGCCCGTAGGCGGGGTTGTCCGCGCCGATCTGGCTGAGCCGCGAGCAGCCGGTCTGTTGTGAAGACGGGGTGAACAGCGTGTCACCAGCGAAGACCTGGACAATGTAGCGCTTATCGGTGGTGAGGTAGTTGCCGCTGAGGGCGGGGCCAATGCCGGTAGTCCGGGCTATTTGGTGGAACTTCCAGCCGGGGTTCACGGTCTGTTTGCCCGTGAGCGTTACACCACGGGACACACTAGCGTCGAGGGCGGCGCGAAAGCTGGCGTCCAACAGGTCGCGGGCCGGGCCGCTGGCCGGGATGACCGAGCCGGGGCCGAGCAGGTCGCTCAAGCGGCGCACGTTGCCGTAGTCCGTGCCAATGTTGTAGACGGTGTCGCGGGCGAAGGGCTGGTAGTTATAGCGCGTGCCATCAGCCGCCGTGATGGGTGTCGGGTTCGGCCCCACCGGCGCGCCCAGACCCTTCGCCGCCGCAAAGATCGTGAACGACCACTCGAAGTGCAGTAGCCCGCCACGCAGCTTGTAGGTCTCGCCATAGAGGAAGCGCCAGAGGTCGCTCGGGTTCACAGCGGGCGCGGCCGCGCCGAGAATCAGCCCGGAGTCGACGGTGAACTCTGCCGTGCCAAGGGGCAGGGTGGTCTCGGGAGGGCCGACGGTGACACGCGAAGACTGCGGGGCGAGCGGGAAGACATAGGGCGTCACCTGGGCCACGCCATTAGGGACAGGCTTGATGCGGACGACATCGGTAGGCCCGAGGCCGTTGCGCACCAGTAAATCATGAAGCAGGGCGTCGAGCGAGCGCAGCAGCGGGCCGTCGTAGCCCGCCGTGGTGCGCTTTTGCAGCAGCACGCTCACGGCAATGGCGTCGATCTGCTGAGCGAAGCCCTGATACGCCGCTGTACCCAGGCCGCGTCCAGCGCGATCCTCGGCCACCAGACGGCTGATCGTCCCCAGTCGGTCGATAAAATAGTGTGGCAGCATGTCAGTACCAAGCACACCGTCACTGATCACCACCAGCGCAACCTGCGCATCACCGCGACTACCACCAGCGGTGGTCGGTACGCCAACATCCTGAAAGACCAGATCGCTCATCCTCGCCTCCGTGCAGAAAGTCCATTCCACGGCGTATGGTAGCACAAAAAAAGTGTGATGGATGGGCAGAGAATCTGCCCATCCATCACACGAACATATGCACCCCGCCCTCGCCTAGCGCGGCACGGCCCACTCGAAGTGCATGCCGTCCGACGCGCCCTTACCGTCGTAGTTCCAGTGGCCGCCCCAGTAGAAGCCGTGCTGGTTCGCGATGGGCACGAGCTCGCGCACCGAGCCCTTCTGACCCACGAAGGCGGCGATCTTCATCAGGCCGTTCCAGGGCACGTTGATGTCGAAGGCCGTGCCATAGGCGTGGTTGCTCAGGAAACGCGGGTTGTTGCGGATGGTGCGCGCCACGAAGGTACCGGCGAACCCGAGCACGAGATGTAGCAGCCCGGCAGCCTCCCACGCCGCCCACAGCCGCTGGAGCTGTCCAGCCGCTACCTTGTGGAACTGTACGTTCCCGCTGGCGGGGCCGCCGGGAACCTTGGCGATCTGCGGCACGTTGATCACGATGATATTGTTGGCGAAATCGTTGGTGATACGGATGTTGTCGCCAGTGGTGCGGACCCACTCAATGTGGCCGAGTGCCCGCTCGCGTGCGCCGCCCGTATCCTTGAGGAAGTCGAAGTCCGGGCGCGGCGGCCAGTTGATGTCGTTGGGGCGCGGGGCACCGGCGTTGCTCGGCGGCACCACCGGGGGCAGCGGGTTCGGCGGCGTGGGCGGAATAGGCGTGGGCTGAGTGGGCACCCACGCCTGAGCCTCCGCCGTTAGCGGCAGATCCTTCATGCGCTTAATCTGGCCGTCCGGCCCGGCGTAGAGCGTGTCTAGCGTCCACACCTGTACCGCGTAGGTCGTCGCGCCGAGGGCCACCGTGTAGATAGTGGTCAGCGGCACGCCGATGCGTAGCTCGACGGCCTTCTTGTGCCAAGGCGAGTTTGGGTCAAAGGGCACCCCCAAGAAGCGGTAGGTCTCGCCCCAGAGCGCGTTGACCCCTGGGTAGGCCGGGTCGGTCAAGTTCAGCCGCTGGCAACCGGCCGGATCGCTTGCAGGAGTGTAGAGCGTGTCCGTGCCAAAAATCTGGAAGGAGTACTGCTGATTAGCGTTGAAGACATAGTTATTGCTGATCGGCGGCCCGAGGTGGCCGTTCTTGGCTACCAGATGGAAGCGCCAGTCGGGCCGCAGCGTTTTATTAGAGGCCAGGGCACCAGTGCGCTTCTCGGTGTTGGCAATCGAGAGGTTGTAGGACGCCTCCAGCAAGATGCGGCCCGTACCCGTTGCCGGGATCTCGGCGCGTCCCTCCTCAAAAATGGCGTTGAGGCTGCGGATGGCAGCGTACTGCGTACCCTCATAGAAGATCAGGTCAGTGGCGAAGGGCTGCACGCTGTAGGTATGGCCCTCGGCCACCACCGTCGTCGAGGCATCGTTGGGGCCGAGGGGCGCGCCCAGGCCAAACTTGGCAGCGTGGAGCGGTAGGGCCTGGCCGATCTTCAGGGTACCACCACGCGGCTTGAAGGACTGGCCGTAGAGGAAGAGCCACAGCTCCTGCTGGGGGCTGAGCGGTGCCGCGCCAAGCAAGCCACCGTCGCTCACCACGGATGGGGCGGGGGGAAGCGAATGCCGCACCCGATGTTTGCCGTCTGCACCAGGGATAAGCCGGGCCAGAGCCGAGTCAGCCAGGCTGCGGCGGGCGCGGATGTCGGATAGCAGTCGGCTCAGGGCCACAAGCTGGTCGTCGCTGTAATCGCCATCATCGGGCCGCTGGAGCAGAATACTGATACCGATGCGGTCGATGTTATGCCGACGCTTATTGTAGATCGCGATCCCCAGCACATCGCCCGCACGACCCTCGTCAACGATCTGGCGGATGGTGCCAAACTGGTCAACGTGGTAGTTCGGCAACCCCTGGGCGAGATCATCCCCGGCGCTGCCGGTGTCGCCCAGCACGACCAACTCAACCGCCTTGCCCTCACGAGTCTCGCCAGCCTTGTCCGGCTCCCCGACCTTCTCTAGCTCTACGACGTCATCGTTCATGTGAAAAAGCTCCTTCGGACGGTTTCAGAGCGCAATACGACCCGAGTGTATCCTAGCATGCCGATACACTCGCTTCAAGGGAGAAGTGTTTCCACATAGGGCATGTGCAAAGTCGTGTGATCGCCGGGCAGCCCTCACCCCCCAGCCCCCTCTCCCCGTGAGGGAGAGGGGCAGGGGGTGAGGGCCGGAGGGTGACTTTGCACATGCCCTGGGGCGATTTCACTATTTCTTGACAATGGTATGGGGCGGTGCTATCCTAGGATACCACTACAAATGCTCATATGTCGCGGTCGCAGATGATCGTGAACAATAGGCGCAGACTGGCGTTATACGCCGGTCGTTTTGCTTATCAGGGCACGTTTAATCATGTTGATCTCGCAGGCGATACCGGGCGTGACGCCTCTCTCCTGCCGCTGGCTCCCCGCATGCGCCAGCCATACATCTGAGGTGCGTTATGGACGACTCGACTGCCACCGCTATGATGAGCGATTACGAAGGGCCGTCACGACACGGCGTATTCCAGGGGCCATCCGGCCCCCAGCGGCGTCAGCCTGAGCCCGAGTCGTCGATCTTCCTCAGCCCCTTCCTCCAGCACCCGATTATCGAGGCATTCGCCGAGTACCTGCGCCGCAAAGAAAACCCCGAGGCGTCGGCGGATAGTGTGCGTCGAGCCTATATCGCGTCGCTTACGGCACCTACCGTCGAGGCGATCATCGGCCAGATGCACCAATACCTCCCTGACGCTGACGCGGATCTGGTGCGCCGCGCCTACGCCCTGGCCAAGATCGCTCACGCCGGTCAGTACCGCCAGAGTGGCGAGCCCTACATCGATCACCCGGTCGCCGTGGCCTCGATCCTGCTGGAGCTGCGCCTTGACGCCGAGTCAATCGCTGCGTCGCTGCTCCACGATGTGGTCGAGGACACCGGCGTGCAGCTCGATCTGTTGCGCACGTACTTCAATGCCAGCATTGCCCACTTGGTCGATGGCGTCACCAAGCTCTCTGGCCTTGAACACAAGTCGAAGGAAGAGATCCAGGCTGGCTCCTACCGCAAGCTGATCATTGCTACCGCCGATGACCCACGGGTGATCCTGATTAAGCTGGCCGACCGTCTGCACAATATGCGTACCCTCGGGGCCACGCCGCCCAACAAGCAGAAGCGCGTCGCCCGCGAGACGCTGGACATCTACGCGCCCCTGGCCAACCGCCTCGGCATGTGGCAGGTGAAGTCTGAGCTAGAGGATCTCGCCTTTAAGGCGCTCAACCCCGAGCGTTACCACGAGATTGCGCAGGGTCTCACGATGCGCAAAGAGGCCCGCGAACGGATCATTCAGCGGGTGATCCGCAAGTTGAAGGAGTGCCTCGATAAAGAAGGTATCACCGCGCAGATTTCTGGTCGGCCTAAGCATATCTACTCGATCTGGCGCAAGATGGACCGCAAGGGCGTCTCGCTCGACCGGATCTACGACCAACTGGCGGTGCGCGTCATTCTCCAGGAGAAGGATCCGGATCGCGCCGTCGGCCTGTGCTACCGCGTCCTTGGTGTGGTGCATATGCTCTGGACGCCGGTGCTCTCCGAGTTTGATGACTATATCGCCGTGCCCAAGGAGAGTTCTTACCAGTCCATCCACACGACGGTACTCGTCCCCGGCGGCACCCCCTGCGAGGTGCAGATCCGTACCGAGGAGATGCACCAGGTTGCTGAACACGGCATCGCCGCTCACTGGCGCTATAAAGAGGGTTTCGCCCGCAATAGCGACCAGAACTACGAGGCGAAGATCAAGTGGCTGCGCGAGCTGATTTCCTGGCGGATTGAGTTCACCGACGCCCGCGAGTTTGTCGAGAGCTTCAAGACCGAGCTTGAGGAACAGGTCTATGTCTTTACGCCCAAGGGCAAGATCATCGATTTGCCCGACGGCTCGACGCCGGTGGACTTCGCCTACCACATTCACTCTGAGGTGGGCCATAAGTGTATCGGTGCGCGGGTCAATGGGCGGATCGTGCCCCTCGATTACCACCTGAAGAATGGCGAGATCGTTGATATTATGACGGTCAAGACCAACCGTGGCCCCAGCCGCGATTGGCTCGGTCTGGTGAAGACACCGAGCGCCCGCGACCACATCAGACGCTTTTTCCGCCGCGCCGAGCGCGACGAGAATATCGCCGGTGGGCGCGACCTGATCGAGAAGGAGCTGAAGCGCCACGGTCTGGCCGCTGTGAGCTTCGAGCATCTGATGGAACTGACCGGCTCACGCTCGGTGGACGACATGTTTGCTCAGATCGGCTCTGGCGAGATCTCGGCGCGCACGGTGGCCCAGAAGGCGCTCGCCCTGCAGGTTGCGCCCCAGCACGAGGACGCCTTGCCCGAACTGCCCATGGCGAGCCCCGCCCCCTCGCGCATTGAGCCGATCGGCATCCACGTGATCGGCGTCGGTGCCGTGCATAACCGTCTGGCTAAGTGCTGTAACCCGGTGGTTGGCGAGCAGATCGTCGGCTATGTCACCCGTGGGCGCGGCGTCACTATCCACCGCGCCGACTGCCGCACCATCGTCAATGAGCGTGACCGGGCACGCCTGATTGATGTGAACTGGAGCGGCCAGCAACCCAAGGGTTACTCGGTGCCTGTGCGCGTTGAGTCCTGGGATCGCGTCGGTCTCTGGCGTGATGTCTCGTTGATTATCGCCGACGCCGGGGTGAATATCGAGAAGGTTGAGCAGGGCAGCACCCGCCGTATCGGTCGCACGGTGCTGCATGTCACGTGTACGATCCAGTCGATCAACCAACTCTCGATGCTGCTCGATAAGCTCAATCGCATCCCCGATGTGATCGAGGCCCGCCGCGAGGGCCAGGGTGCAGTCAGGTCAGGAGATTGAGCCAAACTGATTTTGACCCAATCCAACGCGCCCTCCTCGCCTGGTTCTCGGCCAACGCTCGCGACCTGCCCTGGCGACGCACCCGCGACCCCTACCGCATCCTCGTCTCCGAGATCATGCTCCAGCAAACCCCGGTGGATCGGGTAATCCCGAAGTACCACGCCTTCCTCGCGTCCTTCCCAACCCTAGAGGCGCTGGCCGATGCGCCCGCCGCCGAGGTGATCCGGATCTGGGCCGGACTCGGCTACAACCGCCGCGCTGTGAACCTTCAGCGCGCCGTGCGCGCCGTGCGCGAATCGTACGGCGGCCAGTTCCCGCCTACGGCGCAGATGCTCCAGACCCTGCCGGGGATCGGGCCGTACACGGCGGGGGCGATTGCCTGCTTCGCATTCGAGCATGACGTGGCCTTCTTGGACACGAACATCCGCCGGGTGCTGCGCCGTGCGCTGGTTGGCCCCGACGATATGGAGCCACGGCCAAGTGACCGTGCGCTGCTCGCCCTCGGCGCGGCCCTTGTCCCCCTCGGCCAGGGCTGGGCCTGGAACCAGGCGATCATGGAACTGGGCGCGCTGATCTGCACGGCGGTCGCCCCGACCTGTCGGCGCTGTCCGATCAGCCCAGACTGTCGGGCCTACGCCGCACGGGCCGCCGCCGATGGGGTGTCCCTCCAGGCGATGGTCGGGGGCGCGATCACCGGGCGTGCCCTCGGCGAGATCGCCCCTCGCCCCGCCAAGCGCGTAGCCGAGCGCAAGGAAGCACCCTACCTCGGATCACGGCGCTGGTACCGTGGCAAGATCATCGACGCCCTGCGCGAACATACCTCCCTGCCCCTGTCCCGCCTCGGCCCGCTCGTGAAGCCCGACTACAGCGAGTCTGACACCGCCTGGCTGCGCGACGTGATCAGTGGCCTGGCCCGCGACGGACTGGCTGTTCTCGACGGGGACGAGGTGCGGTTGCCCTGAGGGGCGCAGCACGCAGCGCCCTAAACCCAATACTTTTCGAATAAGGAATCTGCCACCGCTCAGCCCTCACCCCCCAGCCCCCTCTCCCCGTGAGGGAGAGGGGCAGGGGGTGAGGGGGCAAGGTCGGCATAGATCGACTTATTTGAAAGGTGTTGGCCCTAAACCTACGGCTTGACCCCACTACACCGCTGTGTTACAGTGTTTCACCACAAGCCGTCACAGAAATAACTCATGGCAACCATTACCCTGCGCCCTGGTCGCGAACGTCCTGTCATCCAACGTCACCCCTGGGTTTTCTCGGGGGCTATCGATTCTGTGCGCGGCGATCCTGCCGAGGGCGAGGCGGTCGATGTACTCGCGCCCAGCGGCGACTGGCTCGCCCGTGGTCTGTGGAGCGGCACGTCGCAGATCCGCGCCCGCCTCTGCGCCTGGGATCCGAACCAACTGCTTGATGAGGAGTGGCTGCGCGAACGCATCGCCCGCGCGGTGTCCGGTCGCGCCGGCATGGCCACAAGCGAAGATGGTGCCTGCCGCCTGGTGTTCAGCGAGGCCGATGGTCTGCCCGGCTTGATCGTCGACCGCTACGGCGTCCATCTGGTAATCCAGATTCTCACGCAGGGCATGGAAGCTCGCCGAGCCGAGGTGCTGCGCGCCCTGGTCGATCTGCTCGCGCCGCACGGCATCTTCGAGCGCAGCGATAACGATATGCGCGAGAAGGAGGGCTTGCCCCCAGGCGACGGTCTGCTCTGGGGGGCAGAGCCACCTGACCAGATCGCCCTGCTCCCTGCGATGGCCGTCGGCACCTCCGTCACTCCACCGCGCTTGCTCGCCGACCTACGCACCGGACAGAAGACCGGCTTCTACCTCGATCAGTCGCACAACCGGGCGCGTGTGGCCGCCTATTGCCAGGGCGCAAACGTCCTCGACTGTTTCGCCTACAGCGGCGGATTCTCGGCCTACGCCGCCCGCGCTGGGGCCACCAGCCTCACCCTGATCGACACGAGCCTCACCGCCCTCGACCTGGCTCGCCAGAACCTGGCCCTAAACCTGATCACCACGCCCGCCGACTACGTCGAGGGCAACGTCTTCAAGGTGCTGCGCGCCTACCGCGCCGAGGGCCGCCGCTTCGATGTGATCATCCTTGACCCGCCTAAGTTTGCCAATACTCAGGCCCAGGTCAACCACGCCTCTCGTGGCTATAAGGACATCAACTGGCTGGCCATGCAACTGCTCAGCCCTGGTGGTGTCCTCGCCACCTTTAGTTGCTCTGGCCAGATCTCGCCCGACCTGTTCCAGAAGATCGTCTTCGGCGCTTCGGTAGACGCCGGGCGCGATGTGCAGATCATCGAGCGACTCGGCCAGTCGCCCGACCATCCCATCCTGCTGACCTTCCCGGAGAGCGAGTACCTCAAAGGGTTCGTGTGCCGCGTCTGGTAATTTTGGATTTTGGATTTTGGATTTTGGATTTTGGATTGCCTGCGGTGATCTGCAATCTGCAATCTGCAATCTGCAATCTGCAATCTGCAATCTGCAATCTGCAAT
>CAIRFY010000056.1 GCA_903877945.1 uncultured Oscillochloris sp.
CTCACCCCCTGCCCCTCTCCCTCACGGGGAGAGGGGAGTTTCTTCATCAGGATGCGCTCGGCTCCCCCTCTCCCGTTCAGGGAGAGGGGGCTGGGGGGTGAGGGCTGTCCGGCGACCACACGACTTTGCACATGCCCTGGACACACAAGCGTACTACTTGACCCTAGCACATGTTTCAGTGTATGCTGCGCATAGACGATCCCTGTCCCTTCTCTTCCCCGTTCCCTTGTTGGTAGCTCCCTATGCAGATCCAGGATCGGCCAAGCGAGGATTATCTGATCGTGCGGGTCGGCACCGAGCGTTATGCGCTGCCGGGTACCGCGATCCGTGAGGTGACGCGCTGGCGTCCGCCGACGCCGGTGCCTGGGGCACCGCATATGTTGCCAGGCATCATCAGCCAGCGCGGGGTGGTGCTGCCAGCGGTCGATCTGCGGCAGTTGCTTGGACTGGAGGCGACTGAGCCGAATCGCACGACCCGCTTTGTGATTATCCATCAGGGGCAGATCGACGTGGCCCTGCTGGTGGACGCCGCTCTCGATATCTGCCACCTGACCGGGGATGATCTGGCCCGACTGCCAGCGGGGCTTGATCCGCACCGGGCGCACCTGCTCAGCGCGGTTGCGCAGCACAGTGGGCTGCCGCTGCTGGTGATCGATTTGGCGACCCTGATGACGGCGCTTCAGGAGGGCGCGTAGCTCGCCGTGATCGCCGATAAAGACGGCACGATCCTGTGCGTGTTGGCCGGTCGATGGCGCTACGCGATCAGCCAAGCGCAGATTGAACATTTCGGCCTGATCGACCCGGTAGATGCGCCCATTGACCAGCGCGGCCACCCGCTGATCTGCCGGCATCTTGCAACGCTCCTCGGCGACGCAGAGGTACTCGCTCCCGGTCGTCACCACGCAATGACGGTGGTGCTGCGCCGACGTAGCGTGGCCCTGCTCGTCAACCATATCGATAACCTCGACGGCACTGGGCCGTACGAGATCCACCCCCTCTCGCCCCTGATCACTCGTCGGCTGACGCTGCCCTGGTTCCTCGGTGCGATCATCTACCAGGATGCGCCGCTGCTGCTGCTTGATCTGCACCGGATCGCCACCGATGTTGCCATCGGCGCCGTGTGAGCGCCGGGTTTCATGGCAGGTGTAAGATAGTTCCCAGAGGCATTCGCTCTCCCTGAGGTTTGGCGAGGCATACCCATGGCACAGATTGCGCGACGCATTACCCGAACAGACGACGAGCAGGCTGTCCTGCGCAAAGATAACCTGCGAACCATGAGCCTGCTCATTGACATTGGCGTGGTTCTGGTCGTGATCTGCTGGATGACCGTGATCTCCCTACGAATTGGTGCGCAGATCACCGATGCGACCGTCGGCTTTACGTCGCTGATTGCCGTTGTTGCCCTGGGATCCTACGCTGCATCCTACGTGTTACTCCATCGTCGTTATAGCACCATCGGCAGCCGACTGCTCTTCTACGGTATGGTCATCAGTTGTGCCCTCAGCGTCTACCTCTTCGGTGGGGCATCTAGCCCGCTTGTCTTGACGTTCCTCATCCCGGTGGTGAGCGCGGGACTCCTCGGTCGCGGATTCGACAGTATCCAGGTCACTATTGCTGCGGTGCTTTGTGTCGGTAGTCTCGTCGTAGCCGAGCATTTTTTTAGCTACCACGCCCCGATCAGCAGCAACCCGTGGATCATGCTCGTGGTCTTTAGTACCACGACGACGCTGCTGGCCGCTCTGGCCTGGCTCAGCGGGCGTGATCTGACCCACGCCATGACCCAGTCGAACGAGCGGGCCGAGGAATTGCTGAACAAGACCGAGCAGTTGATGGAGAAGAATATTCAGCAGGTGGAGCTTGGCAGCGACCTGGCCGCCGCCGCCGCTGAGATGCAGGTTACCTCGCAGCAGCAGGCCAGCGGGGCCACTCAGCAGGCCAGCGCTGTCTCAGAGGTTTCTACCACCATTGAGGAGCTTGGTAGCACGGCACGGCAGATCGCCCAGGCGAGCGAACACGTCGCTCTGGCGGCCCAGCAGACGTTAGAGAACCTGAGCAACGGCCAGGGTGCCGTGGACGAGAGTATCCAGGCAATGGAGCGCATTCGTGGGCGGGTGCAGGACGTGAGCACGCGGGTCCTCAGCCTGGGTGAGCGCTCTCAGCAGATCGGAGACATTATCGATCTGATCGACGACATCTCTGACGAGACGCACCTGCTGGCCCTGAACGCCGCGATTGAGGCAGCCGGGGCAGGCGAACACGGCCGACGCTTCGCAGTGGTGGCCGCCGAGGTGAAGAGTTTGGCCAACCGCACCCTGGCCGCCGCCAAGGAGGTCAAGGGGGTGATCGCCGAAATCCGCCAGGCCACCAGCGCGGCGGTGCTGGCTGCCGAGGAGGGCAGTAAAGCCGTCGAGCGCGGTGTCGAACTGGCCCACCGCGCCGGTCAGGTGATGGACAATATTGTGATGGTGGCCGAACGCTCCGCCCAGTCTGCCGCCGAGATTGGCCTGGCCACCGCCCAGCAGCAGAGCGCCAGCGAACAGGTGGTAGAGACAATGCGCGAGGTCGCCGAGGTCGCCCGTCAGTCGGCCCTCGGTGCCCGCCAAATGGCGGAGTCCGCCGCTACCCTCACCACGATTGCCGACCGACTCCACGGAATTGTGATCAGCGACGAGTGAATGCAAAATGCAAAATGGGGAGTTGCATTTCGCATTTTGCATTTCGCATTTTGCATTAACTATGGATCTCTCCTCCTTCTACAACCAGTTCCGTGAGGAAACCGCTGAAAACATCCGCGTCCTCAGCGATGGGTTGCTTGCTATCGAGGCGCAGGCCGATGAGCAGGTGCGCCGCGCCGAAGTTGACCGGATTTTTCGCGCTGTCCACACGATCAAGGGCGGGGCGCGCATGCTCGGCTTCGAGCCAGTGGCTCGCCTGGCCCACGAGCTTGAGAGCGTGCTTGGCGAGTTGCGCCAGAGTAGACGCGCCCCCGACCATGAACTGGCCGGGCGGCTGCTGCGCGGCGGTGACGCCCTGCTGGAGTTGAGCGTCGCTGCGGTGGAAGGGCGTTCCGCCGCCGTGGATATTGATGCGGTGATCGCCCTGTTTGCCGGGGCGGGGCCGCCCGCCCAGAGTGCGCCTGCCCCCCCACCAGTGTCCTACCCCGGCAGCGATTTGTCTGTACCTGAGACCTCCGCGCCCGAGGTTCCCGCCCCCCGCGCCGTCGGGGTACGCACCGTCCGTGTGCGGGTGGATCGGCTTGACCGTATGCTCAACCTCGCGGGTGAGTTGATGGTCGGCCAGCAGGTGCTCGCCAACCACGCCGAGGAACTGGCCGCCCTGCGGCAGATGGCCCGTAAACACGAGCGGGCCGTTCATGAGCTTGAGGGCGAGCTTGAGCGCCTGCGCTTCTCGGTCGGGCAGCGCTACGCCATCAATCAGCGCCTAACCACCCTTCAGGGCATCACATCCCAGTTCCAGAACCTTGTGCAGCGCCAGGCCGATCAGCTTGGACGCCATATCGGCCAGAGCGACCTGCTTGTGCGCGATCTTGAGCAGGAGGTGATGGCGGCCCGGCTCATTCCCATCGCCGCGATCTACGGCGGGTTGCCCAGGGTCGTGCGCGATATTGCCGAGGGGATGGGGAAACCGACCCGGATTGATCTGCACGGCGAGACGGTCGAACTCGACCGCAAGGTGCTTGAGTTGCTCCAGGATCCGCTGATGCACCTGGTTCGCAACGCGATGGATCACGGTATTGAGCCGCCCGTTGAGCGCATCGCCGCCGGTAAGCCGGAGACGGGCAGTATTGTGGTGAGCGCCGAGACCCTGGGCGGTGAGGTTCGTGTGACCATTCGCGACGACGGGCGCGGGATGGATCCGGCCCGCCTGCGCGACCGGGCGGTGCGCCTGGGTATGCTTCGCGCCGAGGATGCCGCCCACCTGAGCGACTCCGAAGCCCTCGACCTGATCTTCCTGCCCGGCTTCTCTACCGCAACGATGGTCACGGACATCTCTGGTCGGGGCGTCGGTATGGACGTGGTACGCTCGAACATTAGCGAGCTGAACGGACAGATACTCATCGAGTCGCAACCGGGGCACGGCAGCCAGATCGTCCTCACCCTGCCCCTGACGCTGGTGACCACGCGGGTACTCCTGGTGCGCGTCGGTCAGATGAGCTTCGCCCTGCCCGCCAGCGGCTGTCAGGGGACGATCTGGGTTCAGCGTGACCAGATGCGCAGCATTGAGGGCCAGCCAACTGTGGCCGTCGACGGGCGCGATGTGGTTGTGCGGTCGATGGCCGAGTTGCTGGGCATGAACACGGAGACACCGTTCACGCGGGGCAAGCGGGCTCCCGCTTTGCTCGTAGGCACCCCCCAGCGCATGCTGGCCCTGCTGGTAGACGCGCTTCTTGATGAGCGCGAGGCCGTCGTGAAGCCCCTCGGGCAGATTCTGGCACGACAGCGCACCTACAGCGGGGCGATCCAGCTCGGCGATGGCAGCCTGGTGCTGCTGCTGAACCCCCTCGTTCTCATTCAAGGCGCAGGCAGTACGCGGCCATCCACAGCCAGTCCCGCAACTGCCCCGCGCCGCCGCGCCCACCTGCTGGTGTGTGATGACAGCTTTACGACCCGCGAGTTGATCCGCAGTATCCTCCAATCGGCAGGGTATGAGGTGACAGCGACCGTGGATGGGGCCGATGCCCTTGACAAACTACGTGCGCAACCCTACGATCTCGTGGTAAGCGATGTCGAAATGCCGCGTGTCGATGG
Organism: uncultured Oscillochloris sp.; assembly: GCA_903877945.1. Taxonomy (GTDB): domain Bacteria; phylum Chloroflexota; class Chloroflexia; order Chloroflexales; family Chloroflexaceae; genus Oscillochloris. The sequence continues at coordinate 4,770 of CAIRFY010000056.1, forward strand.
CTTTCAGCTTACGGAGCGCATTCGCAGCGAGCTTGCGATGCACGAACTCCCCGTAGTTCTAATCACCAGTCTGGCCTCTGAAGAGCACCGCCGCCGTGGCCTTGAATCCGGTGCCCAGGCGTATATCGTCAAAAGCCAGTTCGACCAGGGCAGCTTGCTTGAGGTGATCCAGCAACTCCTTGGCCCTGAGCCCTAGCTGTCTGCCGTAGGAGGGCGTTATGCCAGGAAAGATCCTTGTCGTCGACGATAGCAAGCTTGTCACCGATATCGTCAAGCTCCGCCTAGAGATGTTTGGCTTCCAGGTACGCCTTGCCCATAGCGGTGAGGACGCCCTCAGCGCCATCGCCAATGAGGTGCCCGATCTCATGGTGCTTGATGTGCAGATGCCTGGTATCGATGGCTATGAGGTGTGCCGCCGCCTGCGTGACGACCCACTCCTCGATGACCTGCGGATCATTATGCTCACCTCAAGCGACGATAAGCACGCTGCTTTCGAGGCGGGTGTGGACGACTACCTCAACAAAGATATTGACCTGCTCAATTTGCCCAACCGCGTCAAGATGATCCTTGAGATGTAATATGTCTCAACCGCTGCGCATCCTCATCGTCGATGACTCCGCAATGATGCGGCGGATGATTCGCAGCTTACTCGACTCCGACCCCGACATCTTGGTGGTAGGCGAGGCCGCTGATGGGCGTGAGGCGCTGGCCCGCGTTGCTGAGCTACGTCCCGATCTGGTGACGCTCGACGTACGCATGCCGGTGATGGACGGTGTCGAGACAACTCGCCAGATCATGGCCTATCTTCCCACTCCCATCCTGGTTCTTACCGCCTCGCTATCTGGATACGATATTGATATTACCTTTCAGATGCTTGGTGCCGGCGCTCTTGATGTGATGGTGAAGCCCCAGATCAGTGATAGCGCAGCCCTGGAACACGCACGGACCGCCCTCGTGCGCAAGATTAAACTCCTGGCCAAGGTGAAGGTGGTGACTCACCTGCGCGGACGGCGGAAAAATACTGCGGAGGGGGCACTCCTGAACGCTGAATGGTCGCGGCAGCCTAACCTGGACGCGGCAGAGGTGGCCCCTTCCGACTCCCGCCTTCCATCTTCCGCATTCCCTATTGTGGTGATCGGCGCATCCACCGGTGGCCCGCGAGTGGTGCAGCAGATCCTTGCTGGTCTGCCTGCGAACTATGGCGCGGCGGTGCTGGTAGTACAGCATATCGCCCAGGGCTTTAGCGCGGGTATGGTTGAGTGGATGGCGATTCACTCGACCTTGCCGATACGTATCGCGGTGGCCGACACCGTCGTCCAGCTCGGTCAGGTGATCGTCGCGCCCGACCGCTCTAACCTTATGATTACGGACAGTGGCAGGGTGAAACTTAGCTCACATCCATCATTCCTCCCGCATCCGACGATTGACATCACAATGCAGTCAGTGGCTAAGATCTACGGCCCCACCGCCATCGGCGTGCTGCTCTCCGGGATGGGCCGCGATGGTGCCCAGGGCATGCGCTCTATCCGCCTTGCCGGTGGCTATACGATTGCTCAAGACGAGGCCACATGTACGATCTTCGGGATGCCGAAGGCCGCTATTGAGCTGAACGCCGTACATGCGGTACTCCCGCCCGATAAGATTATCGAAACCCTGACGGCCTATGTTGCCACAAAGTGGGGAAGCCGCACGTGAGCCAGCGCATCATCACAGCTAATGTGTTGAGCAGCGGGCAGTTCGCAGCCCTGCGCGACCTGCTGGCGGGTTACTGTGGCGTCTACTTGGACGACTCGCGGCAGGAGACGCTGCACGGCGCGGTGTCGCGCCGCGCTGCCATGCGCGGGCAGTCTGAGCATGCGTATGCTGTGTACCTGGCCGCACCCGAAGGCCGCGCCGAGTTGCAGGCGTTCGCCGAACTTCTCCTTAACCACGAGACGGTCTTCTTTCGCAACCGCGCACATATGGCCGCTCTGGGCCAGACCATCCTGCCCGACCTGCACCGCCGCCTGCCGCCCGGCGTGCCCATTCGGATCTGGAGCGCCGGCTGCGCAACGGGTGAGGAGGCATACTCGGTCGCTATTACGGCGATTGAGGCCCTGGGCGATTCGGCGTCCCGGCCCATCGAGATTGTGGGCAGCGACCTCAGCGAGGCGGCTCTGACGCGGGCACAGGCAGGAGTCTACCGAGGGCGAAGTATCGGTAATCTGACTGAGGCGCAGCGTGGGCGCTTTTTTACCCCTCGTGGCACCGATAGCCTGGCAGTGAGCGCTGCGCTGCGCCAGATCGTGCGCTTCGAGCAGCGCAACCTGCTCGACCCAATCCCGCCCGCACTGATGGGCGTCCACATCATCTTCTGTCAAAATGTGACGATCTACTTTCAGCTAGAGACATGCCGGGCGCTGATGGGGCGCTTCTATGACGCTATCGCCGAGGGCGGTGCCCTCTTCCTCGGGTTTTCCGAGACTCTCTGGAATATCTTTAACCGTTTTCACTGGCGAGAAATAAGTGGGACATACGTTTACTATAAGGAGTCACAGAGCCTTGTTCCCCAGCCCACCGCGCCATTATCAGTTCTCCCTATCGCTCGGTCAGCGCACCCGCCGCGTGTCAGGGCCGTTCCGGCAGCCCCGCGCATCACCGATGCCGAAATCGCCGAGCGGGGTCGCGCACTGATCGACGCAGGCAAGACTGAAGCGGCCCTCGCGATCCTGTACGCCGCGCCGCTGCGCGGCGAGGGCGCGCCGCAGATCTTGGCCCTGGCCGCACGGGCGCACGCCAACCGTGGCGATCTGGATCTGGCGGCAGCCGAAGCGCGGCGGGCGCTGGATCTTGATCCGCTGACCACCGAGGCCCACCTGCTCATCGGCTTGATCTACGCCCGCCAGGGCCAGCCCGCCGAGGCCATTCGCCAGCTTGAGCGGGCGCGCTATCTTGACACGACCGCCCCGCTGATCTCATTTCATCTCGCAGAGTGCTACCGCCAGATCAGCCGCCCCGAGGCCGCCCTGCGCGAGTACCGCAATACCATCCAGAAGCTCACTGGGCACCCGCCCGATCTGCTCATTGATGGGGTGGCCGTCGAGTGGCTGGCTGAGACCTGTCGGAGATACATGGTGGCATTGAGTGGAGGAGCATAAAAGGGGGTCATACCCCTTTTACTATCTATATTAGTACGACAATGGATCGACACAACACCCACACAACCTGGCTCTCGATCCTCGGCCACCGGACAGTGGCTCGGTTCGGTCGGCGTCGGCGTGATCGGCCCACGGTCGCCCCGGTTGATCCGGTCGCTCAGGCACGAGCGAACGAGCAGCAGCGCCGGGCCGCCGAGCTTGAGCAGGATCTCCAGATGGCCCGTGACGTTCAGCAGGGTCTGCTGCTAGAGGCGGCACCGCACCTGATCGGCTGGGAGCTGTCGGCCATCTCGCTGCCAGCGCGCGATCTTGGCGGCGACCTGTACGATTTTCTGAACCTTGGCGGCGGGATTCAGGGGATTATGATCGGGGATGTGAGCGGCAAGGGGCTGCCGGCCGCCCTGCGCATGGCTGTGGCGCGTACCGTCTTTCGTCACGAAGCTCGACGCGATGGGGCACCGGCGAGCACGCTAGCCGCCGTCAACCGTGGCGTGCTGAGCGAGATCCCGCAAGGCATGGTGACAATGCTGTACGCCCGGCTCGACACGGCCCGTGGCGATCTGCACCTGGCAAACGCGGGGCATACCTTCCCGCTCCTCGTCAACGGCACCGTGAGCGAGATCGAACTCTCGGGGCTGCCGCTGGGCGTAGATGCCGACAGTGACTATAGCGAGGCGTGGGCGCAACTCGGGCCGGGTGATAGCGTGGTACTCTACACCGATGGCGTCCTTGAGGCTGAGAACCCGGCTGGCGAGATCTATACCTACGAGCGTCTGGAGGAGCTGATCCGCGCAAACTGCCAGCTCAAGCCGCGTGCCATGGTGGCGCGGATGCTGCACGAGCTACGCGCATGGGCTGGCTCAGCGATCCAGAGCGATGATGTGACGGTAGTGGTGTTGCGCCGACGGCTCACACACCTGGGTGCCGAGCTACGCAGCGTTGTGGATGATGTGCTCGATACCGGGCCAGCGGCGCTGTTCTGGGACGATCATCTGGCTCCACTGGCCGATGCTGATGCGGAAACCTGGATCGCAAGCCTCCCCGAGATCATGAAACAAGCCCAGGCCCACCTCGGTCGCGGACTGGCCCGTGAGCTCAACCAGCAGCTACGACTGGCACTGGAAGACTACCGCACCTAACAAGACCGTTATACACATGAGCGGTGCGGCGTGCTATAGTATGGAACCTGGGCAAGTCCGGGCAACGAGCGGGTAATTCGGAGATTCCTATGGCTACGAACGACCACCTGCATTTTATGCCCCTTGACCTCGACACCTTCGTCGGCAGCGAGCGGTTTATGGCCGGCACACGCCTGGGGGCGGCGTTTAGCCAGGGGATGCGATCCTATCTGCGGGCCGCCTATGCCGAGGCGATTGAACACTTTAAGGCCGCCCTGATCGCCGCCTACGTGGATGGCGAGGAGCAGGCGCAGATCTTCGAGCGCGAGCGGGCGATCATTTATCTCTACATTGGGAACGCCCTGGCCTTCCAGGACGACTGGGAGAGTTCGCTGCGCGAGTATCTGGAGGCGGTGCAAACCGACCACCAACTGGCCGAGGCTCACTATAACCTGGGAGTCGCCTTTGCCGCTCGTGGTCAGCTCGACCGGGCGATTGCCGCTTTCCGCGAGACTCTGGAACACAACCCGAATCTCTACGAGGCCCACTTCGCCCTGGGCCGCTGCTACCAGAAGATCGACGACGCAGGCCGGGCCTACATCCACTACAACAGCGCGTGCAACGCCCGTCCGCAGGCCGCAGAGCCACGCTACTATATGGGCCTGATGCACCAGAGTCACGGTGCCCACGAGCTGGCGCAGAAGTGCTTTGCCGAGGCTCTGCGCGTCGAGCCGACCTTTATCTCGCCCGATACCGGGGTCTATGAGAACACGCTGGTGAGCCGATCCGAGGAGGAGGTTGCCCAGTGGTACTATCGGCTGAGCCAGGCTCTCAAGTCGCAGAGCTACGAGGATGAGGCCGAGCGAATCTACCGTGCCCTGCTCCAGTGGCGGCCCCAGGAATACCACGCCCGCTATCTCCTGGGCAACCTCCTGGCTCGCCAGCGCCGCTGGGATGAATCGCTGGATGAGTACGGCCAGGTGCCGCCACAGGACAAGCACTATGTTAATGTGCGCCTGCGCATGAGCGCGGTGCTGCGCCTGCTCAAGCGGCCAAAAAATGCCTACGACATGCTCTTCGATTGCGCCCGGCTGAACCCAGGCAACGGGGGGCTCTTCTTGAACATGGGCAAACTGCTCTACGACATGGGCCTGAACCCGGCTGCCGCCCGCGCCTTCGAGCGCGCCGTGCATCTCCTGCCGAACGACCCGCAGGCCAATTACCTGCTCGGCTTCATCTACAACGTACTCGGACGTGAGAGTTGGGCGCTGGCCGCATGGCGTAAGGCGGTGGAACTGGCCCCCAACGCCCATTCCCTGCGCTACGACCTGGGCTACATGTATGTGCGGCGCAGCCGCTTCGACCTGGCGGCCACCGAGTTTGCCCACGTCCTTGATCACTGGCCCGAGGATGTGGAGACGAATTTTATGCTCGGCGTGTGTTACAAAGAACTGAGCGAGCCAGGGCGCTCGATCCCACTCTTTGAGAAGGTACTGCGGCGCAACCCGCGTCACGCTCAGGCGCTCTACTACCTGGGGGCCTGCTACCTTCAGATCGGCAATACCTCACTCGGCAAGGCATACCTGCGGCGCTACGACCACCTCGCCCGCCAGAGCGATACGCTGGCGAGTCTTTCCGGCTCGCGGCGGCGTAACCAGCCCACGGCAGCCACCCCACGGTAAGGCGGGGCTATTGTAACGTCGTGTGCTTGCCGCTCAACCCTCACCCCCCAGCCCCCTCTCCCTGAACGGGAGAGGGGGAGTGGGACGCACCCTGATGAAGAATCTCCCCTCTCCCCGTGAGGGAGAGGGGTAGGGGGTGAGGGTTGAGCGGCCGGCTTTGCACGAGTCCTGCGGGTATCGCCTGATTGGTTCGTCCTATTTGCTATCATGGTGAGTACGCCCAGAAGGTGCGCCACCACAGAACGAAACAAGGGGGCCACATGCAGCGCATAGAGCTTAGCATCCCCTCGAACCCGATCTTCGAGCGCGTGGTACGGGCAAGCGCCGCCGAGTTGGGCATTGCCTTCGGATTTTCGGACGAGCGTGTCGAGGATCTGAAGCTGGCGATCAGCGAGGCAGTGAATAACGCGATTGACCACGGAAACCATGGCGAGGTGAATAAGTTAGTCGCGGTTGTCTTCGAGATCGATGGCGAGAAGCTGGAGATCCGGATCAGCGACCAGGGCAGCGGCATGGAGCACCCCGATATCTCACGTCATGTGATCGATGAGCAAAGCCTTGAGTCAGGCCACCTGCGTGGCTTTGGCCTCTACCTGATCAGCGAGCTTGTCGATGACTACGAGGTAAATTCTTCACAGAAGGGCACTGTACTCACCCTACGTCTCTACCGGAGAGAAGAGCAGTCATGAGCGATATTATTCGACGCGAAGAGTTCGGCGATGTCGCTGTCCTCCATATTACCAGCACGAGCGTTGATGCGGTATCAGCGGCAGCAATCGCCGCCGAGTATGAGCAGATGCGCCCGATCACCGTTCTCGACTTCAGCGAAGTTTCGTTCATTAACTCTGGCGGGATTTCGGCCCTGCTGAAGTTTGTCGTCTCAGCGCGGAAATCGGGGTATAAGCTCTTCGCCATGAACGTCAGCCCGCATCACCAGAAGATTTTTAAGATGGTCGAGATGTCGCGCTTTATGCCCCCCATTGATGAGCGCGATTTGGCTGAGTTTCGCTGACAGCAACGTTGTACCAACCCTGTTCGCCAGCGCCATATTCCCGCTTGAAGCAATGGCGGTGTGGTATCATAGGGGGGCATCGTGCAGACAAGAAAATATGCGCGATATCGCGGGCGCTCTTCGTTCGTGTAGGTGAGACATCTTTATAGTAGCGAAGCGAGGCACACGTGTCGTCCACGGTGATGATCGTTGAAGATGATCCGGCAACTCGTCGCCTGTACCGCTTCCTGCTGACAAACAGCGGCTATACGGTTATCGAGGCTGAAGATGGGTTGGCTGCGCTTGAACGCTATACGACGCAGACGTGTGATGTGATCATCACAGACATGAATATGCCGCGTATGGGCGGGATCGATCTGGTGCGTACACTCCGCCAGAAGGATGCCGATGTGTATGTGATTATGGTGACGGCATTTGGTACGCCTGATACCGAGAAGCATGCCTACCGCGCAGGAGTGAACGAGTATCTCACTAAGCCCTTTGACTTCGAGGAGCTTGAGCGACGTGTCCAGACCTTCTTCGCACGCCGACCGAGCGCGTAGTCCCCACCACAAAACATTAGTCCTCGACACAGCACAAACGCTGCCAGCACTGTTGGCAGCGTTTGTGCTGTGTCGAGGGCTGATCCTACATCCCGTTGGGGCTGATGATCGTGGGCGACTCGCCGCCGTCCTCCTCGGGTTCCTCGACTGAGAGGGCCGCCACCCGGTCGCCGCTGTTGGGGTTGACGATAGTAACACCTTGAGTCAGCCGACCGAGTTGCGAGATCTCGTCAGCCGAGGTACGCATCATGATGCCGGCGGCGGTGACGATGGTGAGCAGGTGGCGCTCGTTGACAATCGCCGCACCGGCGACGCTGTCATCCGGGCGCAGCTTGATGGTGATCACACCGCCGGTGGCCCGGCCCTTGGTCGGGTACTCCTCTAGCCGGGTGCGCTTGCCGAAGCCACGCGCCGTAACAACGAGCAGGTCGTCGCCGGGGGTGACGAGATGCATGCCGATCACCAGGTCGCCGTCGGTCAGGTTGATACCGTTGACGCCGGTGGCTGGTCGTCCCATAGGCCGCACATCATCCTGCTTAAAGCGAATCGTCTGGCCCTGCACCGTGGTCATCAGAACGTCCTCGTGGCCGTTGCTGACGTTGACCCAGCCGAGGACATCGCTTTCTTCAAGGCCAATGGCGATCAGGCCGTTGGAGCGCACCTGGCTGTACTCCTCCAGCTTGGTGCGCTTGATCTTGCCGCGCTGGGTGGCCATCACCAAATACTCGCCGTTGTAGTCGGGCACAGCGAGCATCGAGGTGACCTGCTCACCCGGCTCCAGCGAGATCAGGTTGACCAGGGGCAGCCCCTTGGCGGTGCGCGAGCTATCGGGCACCTCGTGGGCCTTGAGCTGGTAGACCTTACCCTTGTCGGTGAAGAAGAGCAGGTTATCGAGGGATCCGCAGGTAAGCAGGTGGCGCACGAGATCCTGCTCGCGGGTGTTCATGCCCTTGATACCGCGCCCACCACGGCGCTGGGTGCGATAGACATCGGCGGCCTGACGTTTAATGTAGCCCCGGTCGGTGAGGGTAATCAGCACCCGAATATCGGGGATAAGATCCTCATCGCTGACCTCGCCGGTAGCATCGGGGATGATCCGGGTGCGCCGCTCATCGCCGTACTTCTCTTTAATCCGGCGCAGATCCTGCTGAATAATGTTCGTGACGCGGCGCGGATTGGCCAGAATATCCTCAAGCTCGGCAATCAGCTTGATCACCTCGGCGTACTCATCCTCGATCTTCTTGCGCTCAAGAGCGGCCAGGCGGCGCAGTTGCATGTCGAGGATGGCCTGGGACTGGATCTCGCTGAGGCTAAAGTTGCGGATCAGGTTGTTGCGGGCGCTCTCGGCGGTGCGCGACTCGCGGATGGTGCGGATGATCTCGTCGATATTATCGAGGGCGATCTTCAGACCCTCCAGGATATGAGCGCGGGCGCGGGCCTTGTCCAGCTCGTACTCCGTGCGGCGACGGATGACATTCTGGCGGTGGGCGACGTGTTCCTGGAGCATGCGCTTGAGCGTCAGCACCTTCGGCTGGAGCCCGTTCTCAACCAGGGCCAGCATATTGATGCCGAAGGTCGTCTGCATCTGGGTATGTTTGTAGAGGGCGTTGAGTACCTTTTTAGGCTGCGCATCCTGCTTGAGCAGGATGACCAGCCGCATCCCAGCGCGGTCGGACTCATCGCGCACATCGCGGATGCCCTCGATCTTCTTGTCTTTGGCCAGTTCGGCCATGCGCTCCTGGAGGCGGGCCTTGTTGACTTGATAGGGCAGTTCGGTGACGACAATATTGAAGGCACCGCGATTAGCTTCCTCAATATGGGCCTTGGCGCGCAGCGTGATCTGGCCGCGCCCGGTACCGTAGGCAGCCACAATGCCATCGGTGCCAAGGATGTTCCCGGCGGTGGGGAAGTCGGGGCCGGGGATGATCTTATTCAGATCCTCAACCGTGACTTCAGGGTTATCAATCAGGTGAATGATCGCATCGCACAGCTCGCCGAGGTTATGCGGCGGGATATTGGTCGCCATACCAACCGCGATACCGGCAGCGCCGTTGAGCAGCAGGTTAGGCAGCATACCGGGCAGCACCGACGGCTCGCGGTAGGAGCCATCGAAGTTATCGCGGAAATCTACGGTGTTCTTTTCGATGTCAAAAAGCAATTCTTCTGCGATTGTTGACAATCTTGCTTCAGTATATCGCATTGCAGCCGGCGGGTCGCCGTCCACGCTGCCAAAATTCCCTTGCCCGTCGATCAGCGGATAGCGCATATTCCAGGGCTGAGCCAGGCGGGCCAGTGCGTCGTAGACCGACTGGTCGCCGTGGGGGTGCATCTTGCCCAGCACGTCGCCGACAATACGGGCGCTCTTCTTGTAGGCGGTGTTGGCGCGGAAGCCCATGTCCCACATGCCGTAGAGGATGCGCCGCTGCACCGGCTTCAGGCCGTCGCGGGCATCGGGGAGGGCGCGTGAAACAATCACGCTCATCGCATAACTGAGGTAGGCAGTCCGCATCTCGGTGGTGATGCTGACCGGCCTGACAATTCCAATTTCCATACCATGTCTCCTGGTTTCGCAGAGAGGGACGCGCAGCGTGCTACGCTCCCTGCGTCGCCGTGTTATTCCGCTTCGTAAAGCGTTAAATGCTCTTTCTATTATACCGCATCCAGGGCGTTTCCGCAAGGAAATTACGAACGTATGTTTGTTGATCTGGCATCAAAAAAGAGGGTCGCAAGGAGGGATTCGCCCTCCTTGCGACCCTCTTTTTTTTCCTACAGGCCGCGCACACCCACCGGCCCGAAGTCGAGGAAGTCACAGGCGGTGAGTTGGTAGCAGACGCCGGCGAGCGTCTCGTTGATGGCGTGGTCGTGATCCTGGCGGCGATGGAGATGGCCGTAGATACACGCCCGCGCACCAGCGGCGGCGATACGGCGAGCGAACTCGCTGGGCTGGCGGTTCAGGAAGGGCGGGTAGTGGATCATCACGATGATCGGGAGCCTGTCGGCGGCCAGTTGCGTGGCGTGGGCCAGGGCGCGGTCGAGCATACTCAGTTCGCGCTGGTAGATCTGCTCATCGGTGGCCACCACGTAGCCAGGAGTCTCGGGGGTGATCCAGCCCCGCGTGCCACAGACCACCGCCTCGCCAATGTCCAAGGCATCGGCGCTGAGCAGACTGATCGAGGGCGGCAACTGGGGGCGGATGGGCTTAACCCGGCGCGAGCACCAGTAGTCGTGGTTACCACGGATGATCACCTTGCGGCCGGGAAGGGCGTCGATCCAGCGCAGATCGACCAGGGCGTCCGAAAACTTCATGGCCCAGGAAATATCGCCCGCAATCAGCACCCAATCGTCGGGGGCCACGCGCTCACGCCAGCGTCGGGCGATGCGCTCCGGGTGATCCTTCCAATGCGACCCGAAAATGTCCATCGGCTTAGGCTGCGCAAAGGAGAGGTGCAGGTCGGAGATAGTCCAGATCATGGTGTGCTATGCGCTACATTAAGAAGTGTTCGACTGCATGATAGCAGGCAGGGGCGCGGGACGCAATAACACATGTGAGGTCATCATGGCTTACGATTCCAACAGACCCCACCACTCCTTCAGACTCTCGCCTGCATCCTCACCGCCGTAGAGTGTGAAATTCCTGATCCGGCGATCGTGCATCTTGGCCACCGAGCGGTTTTGATCGGCAAGCAAGCCGAGCCGCTGCTCAGGCGGGCTGACATCGCTCAGCACGTCACTGTTGGCGCGATCAACAAAGTCGCCCATACGCTCAGTACCCTTGGTGAAGCGCCGCAATGTTGTGCTGATCGCCTCTCGGCTTTTGTCGATACCAATCCACTGACGTCCGAGGACATCTGCGACCGCCAGTGTGGTACCTGAGCCACTGAAGCAGTCGAGTACTAGATCGCCAGGGTTTGAGGATGCCTGGATGATCCGTTCGAGCAGATGTGGGTTCTTCTCGGTGGGGTAGCCCGTGATATGCACGTTCTGGTTTCTGGTGTCACGGAAGTCGTACCAGATATCCTGTATGGGTACACCCTCGCTCTTGTCGAGGTAGATCTTTCGGCGCGGATTCCCCGTCGGTGACCAGTAGATTTCCCCGCGCGCGTCCATCTCATCGAGTGTCTTTGGGGTGTATTGCCAGTGCTTGCCGGGCGGTGGGGATACGCCTCGCCAGAGCTGACCTGTCTCACCATTGCGTGTGCCGGGCGCGTGTACCGGCACTTTCTTGTACCTGCGGCCAGTGCCTCCCTCTACGTTGGTATACTCCTTTAGAGATCGCTCCGTCGTCCACGCCTCAGTGGGTCGATTCCACACGTAGGTGTCTGACTTTGTATAGAACAAGATATAGTCGGAGATATTGCCATACGTTTTTTTTGTGTAGTTCTTGTGGCTACACTTCCGCCGTGTAATCCAGTTGCGGAAATTTTGGACACCGAAGATCTCATCCATAATGACTTTGATGTGAAATGCCATATTTTCGTCTAAATGCACGTAGATAGAGCCATCTTCCGATAAAAGATCTCTAAGCAGGATGAGCCGCTTGCGCATAAACTCAAGAAATGCCGCCCCTACCAGAAGATCTTGATAGGCATCTACCTGCGTGCGCGAGTGGAAAACGCTGTTTGTGGCGAAGGGCGGATCAATGTAGATCAGCTTGATCTGCCCCTTCACACGACTGTCGTGCAGAAGCGCGGCGAGCAACGGCAGGTTGTCCCCATAATAGAGCCGATTTGGCGCATTGGGGTGAGCTGTCCAGATCGAGGATGCACTGCCGGCCGGAGTTGCCAGCACCTCTTGCTCAGGAGCCTTCCCCTCGTAGCTAAGGCTAACACCCGTCGGCAACTGCACACAACTCAAGGCAGGATTGGCCTGCGTGAGCCATTTCGTTTTTGGGCTTCCGGTTGCCATCAATGCGTCTCCCCCGTATAGAGCCACACGGCGCTGATCCGCTCTGGCACCATCCGCAATGTGGTAATCAGAACCTTCCCGCTCCATGCTGCTTCGATTGCAGCGTAGTCGTTCCACATGGAGCCAAGCAGTAGTCCGGGGCCATCGTTGAGGAAGATAACTTTGGTTGGCAGGTTATGCTGTTGCGCGTAAGCAAGAATCTCGTGCGCACAGTCCCGGTATCCGCCAGTGCGATCATCTTCCTGAGATCCGCCGCGATCTGAGTCGTAGCGTGCTAGTCCAACTGCCAGAATAGTCGTTCTGTTCTCATCGTAGATGATGAAGTCGACTGGTCGCTTAGGATTAGGGTACTCGCCAAATACGTCGCCAAGTAGGACATCTCGTCCGGCACGCTCTGGGCCAGTGAGCGGAAGTTCAGGGAAACGCGACCTGAAGAGCATAAAGAATCGCTCGGTCAGATCGTAGCCTTTCTTACCGCGATCCTTGTACTCCCAGAGCAGCGCGCACAATGGCTCATCTGGAATAGGCCGACCAGAGAAGGCAGCCTGAACCTCGTGGATCGGGCGGAACTCATCCCTGTAACTGGCGCAAATCTGGGCGGCTTGGGACTTCTTTTTCAGCATCTCGACGGGCGTGCCGGGACTCACATAGCGTTTGAAGACACGCGAGAGTTGAATACGCATCCAGCCCTCGCGCACATCAGCGATTTGCATGAACAGGCGCTCGGATGACTCCGATGTGCGGACGAGGCGCCCAAAGATTTCAAGCACCGGCGTGTAGAGAAGGCATGCGTCAACGAGAATATCGGGGTAAAATTCTCCGCTTGCCAGCGTGATCCAATTGTGCGCGTCTGTCTTGTAGTGGGCGAAGGTTGTTCTCATGTCGGGTGGGATTGTCATGGTATGTGGGACTTCATTTCTATACTAGCACAAATATATCAATTCCGCAAGCGTGTATTTTTTACCTAAACGTGCGGCCTCAGTATACCGCACGCCCGCCGCCAACCCTGGCACCACGCAGGGCGGGCCTTGCCTCCACTCTGCACGGTCAGGGCCACGTCATTTGGCGGGCAGGCTTTGGCGGTATAATGAGCCGATGTGTGCGCAAAACAGCGCGCCCGAGAGAGCTATGGGACGAGCCGACCTCCAGCCAAATATGGCGCAGCGCCGTGTCAGCGCTACGGCCCGCGCCGAGGGCGCGGGCGTTGCGATTCTGCGCTCGCTGCTGATTGTGCTGGCCCTGGCCTTTACTGTTGGCGCGATGGCCTACCAGGCTCCGCCGAGCGGTCGGGTGCGGGTGGGCTGGCTGGGCGACCGGCTGTTCCTCGGGGCTGATCCGGGGCTGGGCGCGGAGCCGCTGCTGCGCGGGGATTTCTACGCCGACGACCTGAACCTGGACTCGCCTACCGGGCGCAGCCGCTGGACCCGCGAACATGCCCGGCTGACTCTGCCGAATATCGGGGCCGGGGCTGAGCTTGACCTGGCTGTGGTCGCCCAGGGCTGGCCCGCTGATGTGCTGCGGGCCGATCTGCACCAACCAACGGTGACTGTTCTCGCTGATGGCACGTCCATCGGCGAGTTTACGCCTGACCCTGGCTGGCAAACCTACCACTTCCGCATTCCCGTCGCCGCCCAAACCGGTGGCGACCTGATGATCGACCTGCACAGCTCGCAGACCTTCACCGACACCCTCGGCTTTGGTGGCGACCCGCGACCGAAGGGGCTGCGTCTGGCTGAGGTGCGCGTCGCCCCGGCAAGCAGCCGTCTGATTGCGTTCTACCCGCCAGCCTGGCGGGCGGTGCTGCTACTCTGCGTGAACGCGCTGCTGCTGGTGCTGATCCTCTCCCGGCTGCTGCGCTCGCCCCCAGTGATCTACACGTTGACTATCGTGGGCGTCGGGCTCGCCGGGATCGGGCTGGCTAGTCTGCGGGTGTGGATGGGCGCGGCGCTGCTGGTGGCGATGGCGGCGCAGGGCGTCCTGCTGCTGGCGGCATGGCGCAGCGAGATCCTGGCGCTGACGCGGGCGCTGGTGCGGCGCTACGCGGTCGGGCGCGGGCTCGGCTATGGCCTCGTGACGACCGCCTTGGTTTGGCTAACCTACAGTCTGGCGCAATTCCTGGGCTGGCTGGGCAGCCAGGGCGGGCCGCTGTTCTGGAAGATCTTCCCCGATTCGATCCTCTATAGCCTGCTGGGCGTCGGTCTGCTCGCGTTGGCGCTGACTCTCGGGCGCGAGGGGCTGCCGCGCCTGGCGGATCGGGTGGTCGGCGTGGTCGGCTCGCGGCGCGGCGCGGCGATCATGCTCGGCGTATTCAGCACGATCTGGCTGGGCTATGAGGCGACGGTGATCGCCCAGTTGCCCTACGTGGGCCACGCCGACTACGCCGATAACGCAGTGGTGGCGCGCAACATCGTGGCCGGGCGCGGCTGGGTGGTGGACTATGTCACCCAGTTTTACCGGCTCTACGCCGGGCTGACGCACCCGCAGGAGACGTGGCCGCTGCTCCAGCCACTCTGGATCGCGCCCTTTTTTTTGCTCTTCGGGGCGACGGCATGGGCGGCGAAGATGCCCAATCTGATCTTTAACGTCCTGCTGATTTTGATCATCTTTCATATCGGCACGCGGATCTGGGATCGGCGAGTGGGCCTGACGGCGGCGATCCTGGTGCTGACGAACTATCTCTTTTTCCGGCTGACGATCTATGCCACGAGCGACCTAGCCTTTGTGGTATTCAGCCTGGGGGCGCTGTATGCGCTGTATCGGGGGACGGAAGTCAGGGGTCAGGGGTCAGGGGTCAGGGGTCAGGGGCAGGAGGCAGGAGGCAGGAGAAGCTGGCTACTGATCTCGGGGGCATTATGCGGGCTGATGATGCTCCAGAAGCCGAGCGGGGCGGTGATTGTGGCCGGAATGGGGATGTGGATAATTGCAGATTTGAGATTGCGGATTGTGGATTGGTGGCGCGGCAATCGGCAATCGGCAATCGGCAATCTCAAATCTACAATCGCATGGGCGGCGGTGGCCCTACTGATCCTGTCGCCCTACCTGATTCGTAACATGATCACCTTTGGCAAGCCGGTCTTTTCGACGGAGAGCTATGACGCCTGGGTGCTGGGCTACCGGGGCAATAGCGGCGATGCGTGGCAGGAGATCTACGATGTATTCACGCCGGAGCTAGGCGGCGCGGGGCTGCCGGACCGCAGTTGGATCTTGCGCTGGGGCTTTGATGCGACGACGGAGAAGCTAAGAACGCAGGCCAGCGAGCTACGGAACTATCTGATGCCGGTGTGGCAAGGGCTGCCGAGCGGTGTGGGCTGGCTGTTTAGCAACAACGAGCGGAAGAACATCGCCAGTGACTTGGGGGCCTGGCTGGCGCTGATCGGCGGCATTGCCGCCCTGCGCTTTCGGCGGCGGCTGCTTGGCCTGCTGGCCTGTGCCTATCTGCCCTATATGGCCTTTATGCTCACCTATTGGCGCACCAACGAGGAGCGCTACTGGGTGATGCTCATTCCCTGGCTGGCCCTGCTAGGAGCCTGGGTTCTCTGGGCGGGGTACGACCGGCTGGCGGCGATTGGCGACCGGCGCTGGGCTCCCCTGGGTCTGATCCTGGTGGCGGTGGCTTTGATCAATGTGATGGGCTTCTCGCGGGCGGATATCGCCAACAAGGTGAGCCGCGAACCGCCGATCTGGGCACCCGACCTGGAGGCGTATGCCTGGGTCACGCACCACACGACGACGGGTACGGCACTGATGACGCGCATTCCGTGGCAAGCGAACTGGCACACCAGTCGGCCAACTCTGATGATCCCGAATACGGCGAGCCGCGATCTGCTGCTCCAGATCGCCCATCGTTATGGCGCACAATACCTGGTGCTGGAGAATCAGCAG
>CAIRFY010000057.1 GCA_903877945.1 uncultured Oscillochloris sp.
ATGCCTAAGACATGGTTCAGAACAGCTTTACAGTGTGGCGGAGACGCGAGGATGCGAGGATGCGATAGCATCGCCTCGTCGCATCCTCGCGTCATCGCCACACTGTAAAGCTGAAACCTGAAACCTTGTCTAAGGACGCAGGAGCGACGTTGTGCTGCACCTGCGCCCCTACGAGGATGACGATGGACATTTTTTATAACATACGGCGACCCATACCCGCCGCCCTGGCCTTCCACCGACGTATGCCCGGCTACGCGCCCACGCCCCTGGTCGATGCCCCGGCCCTCGCGGCACGACTGGGCATCGGTAGGCTCTCGCTCAAGCTGGAGACGAATCGCTTCGGCCTGCCCTCGTTCAAGATCCTGGGCGCATCATATGCCGCCTACCGGGCGCTCTGCATACGGCTCGGCGGCGAACCAGCCTGGGAGAGCTTTGACGACCTACGCGCCGCCGTGGCTCGCCTGCGGCCTCTGACTCTGCTGGCCGCCACCGACGGTAACCACGGCCGGGCGGTGGCGCGCATGGCCGCGCTGCTTGGCCTGCGGTCGCGGATTTTCGTACCCGATGATATGGCCCCTGCGCGTATGGAGGCCATCGTTGGCGAAGGTGCCGAGCTTGAGATCGTACACGGCAGTTACGACGATGCGGTGGCTCGGTCAGCCGCCGCCGTCGGCCCGCAGGCAATCGTGATCTCCGACACGGCGTGGCCGGGCTACGCGGAAACCCCGCGTGATGTGATCGCTGGCTACGACACGATCCTTCAGGAGACCGGTGCCACCATGAGTGGACGGCCCGACCTCGTGATCGTGCAAATGGGCGTGGGTGCCCTCGCCGCAGCGGTGATCGGCCACTACCGACGGCATAGCGGCAACCTGACTATCGTTGGGGTTGAGCCTGACCAGACGGCTTGTGTGCTGGCCTCTCTGCGCGCCGGACAGATCACCGAGGTGCCCGGCCCCCACCGCTCGATCATGGTTGGACTCAACTGCGGCCTGCCCTCGCCCGTGGCATGGCCGACGCTCCACGCCGGACTCGACGCCGCCCTGGCTATCCCCGACGACCTGGCCCGCGATGCGGTGCGCGCCCTCGCCGCCGAGGGCGTGGTCGCGGGCGAAACCGGTGCCGCCGGGGTGGCTGGGCTGCTCGCCCTGTGTACAGGCGACGATGCCGCTGATGCTCGCACCCGCCTGGGCATCGGGCCGCATACCCACGCCCTGTCTATCATTACCGAGGGCGTCACCGACCCTGATATGTATGCGGAAATCGTAGGAGCGCAGCAGTAGGGCACACCGCGCCCTACTGCCGCGCCTCACCTGGGGTAATCTATGCTCATCACTATCGCCCCGGAGCAACCTAACACCCCCGAAGCCTCGGCCCTGGTGGATGAACTGGACGATCTGCTAATCCCGATGTACCCCATTGAGAGTCACCACGGCCTCACCGTCGAGAGCCTGATCGCCGAGGAGGTAGCCTTCTTCGTGCTGCGCGTCAACGGTGCGCCCGCCGGGTGCGGCGGGGTGAAGATCTACGCAGATGGGTACGGCGAGGTGAAGCGCATGTTCGTTCGCCCGCAGTATCGTGGCCAGGGATTCAGCAAGCGCATGCTGAGCCATCTGGAGGCATACGCCCACGAGCGGTGCCTACCCGTCCTGCGCCTGGAAACCGGCGTCCTCCAGCACGAGGCGATTGGCCTCTACAAGCGCATGGGCTTTACGGAGATTGCTCCCTTCGGCCCTTACCAGCCCGACATCCACAGCCTCTGTTTTGAGAAGCGGCTTGGTTGATCTTTGCTCCGGCGGGGTATTGTTTGCATTCATAAGAAACATTGCGTTCTCGTGCGTTCCAGGGCATGTGCAAAGTCGTGTGGTCGCCGGACAGCCCTCACCCCCCAGCCCCCTCTCCCTGAACGGGAGAGGGGGAGCCGAGCGCATCCTGATGAAGAAACTCCCCTCTCCCCGTGAGGGAGAGGGGCAGGGGGTGAG
>CAIRFY010000058.1 GCA_903877945.1 uncultured Oscillochloris sp.
CCCTCTCCCTGAACGGGAGAGGGGGAGCCGAGCGCATCCTGATGAAGAATCTCCCCTCTCCCCGTGAGGGAGAGGGGCAGGGGGTGAGGGGGCCGGAGCTGACTTTGCTCATGCCCTGGCTGGTGGCTCTATCGGTTTGACCAGTGCCCGTCAGAATGCTATAATACCGCTTCCATGTGGTGACGATCAGTCGTCGCCATACCATGTAGCCTCACCAGGATCGCTGGGGCAGCAGCACCTTCCAGACACAGCGGTGATCCGTCGGCAGATGTTTGGCTGACACCACTGTTGCAGGGCGGGGCTGTCATTGACAGACAAAGGAGTCGCGCTATTAGAGACCGGTTTCGCATCAATAACCGCATTCGCGCGCGCGAAGTCCGCCTGATCGACGAAAACGGCACGCAGGTCGGAATCGTCACAGTGCGTGAGGCAGTCGTCCTCGCAGAGGAGCGCGGCCTCGATCTCGTCGAGGTTGCTCCTAATGCAGTGCCTCCCGTCTGCCGATTACTCGACTACGGTAAGTTTCGCTACGAGCAGAGCCAGAAAGAGCGCGAGGCGCGCAAAAACCAAAAGCAGGCCGATCTTAAGCAGATCCGCCTGATGCCGAAGACCGACGAACATGACATGGGCGTCAAGGCGAACCAGGCGCGACGCTTCCTGCTGAGGGGCGACAAGGTTAAGTTTAACGTGCGCTTCCGTGGGCGCGAGATGGCCCACCCCGACATCGGGCGCAAGATGCTGGAGCAGATTGCCGAGCAGCTCCGCGATATTGCGATTGTCGAGCAGAAGCCGCTGATGGAGGGCCGCGTACTCTCCCTGCTGCTCGCACCTACGGCGAAGGTGATTAAGGCTGCTCTGCTCGCGCAGAAGGCCCAGATCCAGAAGCCCAAGGTGGCGAAGCCAGCACCGGCAAGCGGTAGCACTGTAGCGGCGGCACCTCATGTCGGCAACGACGAGCTTGACGACGATGAGCTTGACGATGAGCTTGACGACGAGCTTGACGACGATGAGCTTGACGACGATGAGCTTGACGACGATGAGCTTGACGACGATGAGCTTGACGACGATGAGCCTGACGACGATGAGCCTGATGACGCGAAGTAGAGACGAATAGGAACGCTCATGCCTAAGATGAAGACCCACAAGGGTGCCAAGCGCCGTTTTAAGATTACGGCAACCGGCAAGGTGATGCAGCAACAGGGTGTCCGTGGCAACAAGCGCCGCCGCCCTAAGCGATCCCAGCGCAAGTACGGGAAAGATCAGACGATGTCGCTGACGAGCCGTCGCCACATTGAGGTTGCGCTGCCCTACGGCCTGAAGTAAAGCCCGCCCAGCGCACATGCGCAGACAGATAAACAAAAGCGGACGGCGAGGCATCACACCGGAAGTCGGCACGCAGGTGTCGGTTTCGTTGCGTGCCTGTACCCGTTACTAGTCCTAAATACAGCCGGGCGTAGCTCAGGGTTCGGCTTGCCACCCCCTGACCTGCCTCTTTCATGTGGAGGATCTCATACCATGGCTCGTGTGAAGCGTGGCATTATGGCGCGCAAGCGCCACAGTAAGCTGCTCGATCAGGCAAAGGGCTTTCGCGGTAGTCGCTCACGGCACTATAGGGTTGCCCACGAGGCGGTGATGCACGCCCTGGCCTATGCCTACCGCGACCGACGCAATAAGAAGCGTGACTTCCGTCGGCTCTGGATCCAGCGTATTAATGCGGCGGCTCGTCTGAACGGCACGACCTACAGTCGTCTGATCAACGGCCTGAAGGTCGCTGGGATTAATCTGGATCGCAAGATCCTCGCCGATATCGCCGTGCGCGACCCGAAGGCGTTTAGCGATATTGTCGCCGCAGCCTCCGTACAGAAGTAGGTGGGCGACAGAAAGGCTGTGGGGGCGGCACAGTGCCGCCCCCACGGCCTTTTTATCGCCCATACCAGCTTATGATCACCAGTGTCAGTAATACCCACGTCAAATATCTGCGCTCGCTATGCGCCGACCCACGCTATCGGCGCAGCGAGCGCAGGTTTGTGATCGAGGGGGTACGCCTGGTTGCTGACGCCCTGGCCGCTGGGGCGAAACTCCAGGTGGCTCTCTATAATTCTGACCAACTGAGCGGCACGCCGCTGGGCGCGGCGCTGCTCGCCCAACTCGTCGGACGGGACAACTGTCACGAGACGAGTGAGGCAGCGGTGACCGCCGCCGCCGAAACCCGCAGCCCCCAGGGCGTCGTGGCTGCCGTAGCCCTGACGGATCTTGTGCCCCGCCCTGGCCTCTATCTGGTTCTCGACGCCATCCAGGATCCGGGCAACCTCGGTACCCTGCTGCGCTCGGCGGAGTCCGCCGGGGTCGGGTTGGTACTCTGCTCGCAGGGCTGCGCCGACCTCTTCAACCCCAAGGTGGTGCGCGCCGCTATGGGCGCGCACTTTAGCCTGCCCCTGCGTAGCGACCTGAGTTGGGACGATCTGGCCCACGAGCTGAGCGACACGCCGCTGATCTATGCAGCCGGGGCGGAGGCGGCTATGCCCTACGACGCCGCCGACTGGCGTCAGCCCGCCGCCCTGATCATTGGCTCGGAGGCCCACGGGATCTGTCCTGAGGGACTCGCCCTGGCTACCCACCATATCTCTATCCCGATGCTTGGCAAGGCTGAGTCGCTGAATGCTGCTGTGGCCGGTAGCATCATTCTGTTTGAGGCGCTGCGCCAGCGCAGCCGGGGGAGGACGTAGGTTTTTGTTGATTTTTGGCGGCTTCGCTGCCAAAAATCAACAAAAGAGAGATCTTTGAGGAGGCACGATGACGAGCACCGATGATCTGACGGCCCTAGAAACTCAGGCTCAGGCCGACCTCGCTGCGGTGGGCGACCTGACCGGCCTGGCCGAGTGGAAGACCCGGTACACGGGCAAGTCCGGCGCGCTGACCCGCGCCCTGCGCAGTATGGGCAGCGTGCCCGCCGAACAGCGCCCTGAGTTGGGCCGCCGGGTGAACGCCCTGCGCGAGCTGCTTGAGGTTGCCTTTGAGTCCGCCGAGTCTCGCCTGAAATTGGCTGCCCAGGACGCCGAACTGGCCGCCGACCGGATCGATGTGACCATGCCCGGCCACGCGCCCGCCCTCGGCCACCTCCACCTGACCACTCAGGTGCTGCGCCAGGTCGAGACGATCTTCGCCGAGATGGGCTTCCAGGTCTGGGAGAGTTCCGAGGTTGAGCTAGACGATGTGAACTTCAGCCAGCTTAATTTCCCGCCCGACCACCCGGCCCGTGATATGCAGGACACTTTTTATGTCGAGATGCCGCCCGAGGCCCCGGCGGTGTTGCTACGCACCCACACCTCGCCCGGCCAGATGCACGCGATGCGGCGCTACGCGCCCGCGCCCCTGCGCGTGCTGCTGCCCGGTAAGGTCTACCGTAACGAGCAGGTGACGGTGCGTAGCGAGATGATGTTCCACCAGTTTGAGTTTCTGGCGGTGGGCCACCATATTACGATGGCTGACCTAAAGGGGACGCTGGCCTTCTTCGCTGAGCGCATGTACGGCCCCGACACGAAGGTGCGGCTGCGCCCAAGCTATTTTCCCTTCACCGAGCCAAGCGTCGAGATGGACGTGAGTTGCTTCCTCTGTGCGGGGAAGGGCTGCCGCATCTGTAAACACGTGGGCTGGCTGGAGATCGGCGGCTGTGGGATGGTTCACCCGAATGTGCTGCGTAACGGTGGCTATGACCCGGAGGTCTTCAGCGGTTTCGCCGGTGGCTTCGGCCCTGAGCGTATCGCGATGCTAAAGTATGGCATCGACGACCTGCGTAACTTCTACTCGGGCGATGTGCGCTTCGTTGAGCAGTTTGGCTAGGGACGAGGGTCAGCGGGAGATCGCTACTCTTCCGCTGACCCTCCTGATCATTCTTTTCCTCACCCTCTGCTGCGTCTATAACGCAAACGTCCCGCTAGGCGAGGGGCCAGACGAACCCGGCCACCTCGCCTATGTCTTCTTCCTGGCCCGCGAGTGGCGTCTGCCGGTGCAGCGCGCCGCCCCCGCGCAGAGCGATGTGCAGGGCGAGGGCCACCAGCCGCCCCTGGCCTACCTGCTGGCCGCACCAGCGGTGGCCTGGCTGCCCGCCACCGACCGCCAGATTGTGCTGACCGCCAACCGCAAGTTTATCTGGAAGGGTGGCGACCAGCCGGCGGCGTTTATGCGTGGCAGCCGCGAGTACTGGCCCTGGCAGGGCAGCACCCTCGTGTGGCACATCGCCCGCGCCGTCTCGGCCCTCTGCGGGGCCGCCACCGTGCTGTGTACCTACCTGGCCGCCCGCGTCCTCTGGCCGGGCCAGCGATCCGCCCCGCTCCTGGCCGCCGCCCTGGTCGCCCTCAACCCGCAGTTCCTCTTCACCTGCGCCCTGGTGAGCAACGACCCGCTCCTGGCCGCCCTGGGCGCGGCCATCCTCTGGCGCTGCCTGGCTCTCGCCGAGTGTCGCGAGCCACAGAACCAGCGCCGCTCACTGCTGTCATCCGGCATCTGCGGGCTACTCTTCGGCATGGCACTGCTTACCAAGCAGAGCGCCCTGCTATTCGGGCCGCTGCTGCTCTGGGCAACCTGGCGCGATGCACGCGGCAGTTGGCGTCGCCTCATGATGAACACCCTGGCCTGGGCGATCAGCGCCGCGCTGGTGGCGGGCTGGTGGTACCTGCGCAACGGGCAACTCTACGGCGACATCTTTGGGGCCGCCGTGTTCAGCGCCGAGTTTGCCGGGCAGCCCTTCGCCTGGGGCGACCCGGCGGCGTGGGCCGGGGCGCTCGGCCAGATTTTTAGCTCCTTCTGGGCGCGCTTCGGCTGGATGAGCGTGGCCCCACCCACCTGGATGATCTGGTTCTACGGCGCACTGGTGGGAGTCTCGATCATCGGCTGGCTGAAACAGGCGTTAGGAGAGATGCGGAGAGGGTTCGTCCCTCTCCACAAAAAAACCTCCCGCTTTGCTGGCCCCGTAATCCTGGTAGCGATGGCCTGCGTCTGGTCCCTGAGCTTCGCCGCCACCGCCGGACTGGTGGCATGGCAGGGGCGTATGCTCTTCCCGGCCATAAGCGCCATCGGCATCCTCCTGGCGGAAGGAATGCAAAATGCAAAATGCAAAATGCAAAAATTCTTACATTTTGCATTTTGCATTTTGCATTTTGCATTGTCCACATCCATGCCCCTCGCCGTAATTGCCCCGGCTTACACCTGGGCCACCCTACCGCCAGCGCAGGCCCAGCAGCGCCTCGGCACACCGGTGTACCTGCGCTACGCCCAGGACTGGGAACGCGGCGTGACGCTGCGCGGTTGGCGTCTGGACAGCCCGCCCATCCCCGGCGCGGAGTTGCCGATCACCCTGACCTGGAATAGCCTGGAGCCCATCCCGCGCAGTTGGACTGTGTTCATCCAGGTGCGTGATCAGCACGACCAGATTATGGCTCAGAGCGAGAGTCGTCCCGTAAGCGCGACCCTGCCCTTTACGGTCTGGACACCCGGCGACTGGGTAGCCGATCACCATTTTTTGCTATTGCCAACAGATCTGCCGTCCGGCTCCTACCGCCTAATCATCGGCCTCTACCGGCCCGAAAAAGACAACCTACGCCTGCCGGTCTGGGCCGAGGACGGACACTCGATTGGCGATCAGGCGGATCTCGGCGAGGTGATCGTTGTGGGCTACGACCGAACCCCTTAACACGGGAATCATCATGAATATAGCGTGCTATAATCGGGACAAACCCCAGACAGCCCAAGGAGTGATCGTCATGAGCGACCAGCAGATGCCGTGGGAGCGGGCCGGTATGAACGCCGCCTGGTACGAGAACCAGCCTTTCGACGTAGGGATGCGCGTAACCATCACCGACTCGGTCTGGCGCGTACGCACGGGCGCAGCGACCGGACGGGTGGTTGGCTTCGATGCGAGCGGGCCGCTGCCCGGCGAGGATTTTATCCGCGTACTCGTACAGCCCGATACACAGACTGTGACCATCGTGGCTATTCCGCCCACGGCCCTCGGGCACGAGGATGTCTCCGAAATCCACGGAATCGCACAGACCCTGCTAACGGGCGCGGAGCAGTCGCTCAGCCCCGATCAGTTCAATAAGCTCCTGCACTGGCTCTGTAGTGATGCGTGCAAGGAGCTGATCGCCTCGCCGAATATCCGGCTCCAACGCATCCGCGCCGGGGCAATCTACTTCCCCGGCCTAGTGCTGCCCGAAATGGTGGCGCTGGCGGAGGCGCGGCTGCACTAGCCCAAGCTACCGCCCCCGTATCACGTCTATTGCCCCCAGGATCTGAGGATCCTTGTCTGGGGGGTAGCGCCACCAATCAGCAGGAACCGTGCGGTCGGGGATCACGCCGCGCCCCTCGATCAGCGAGCCGTCGGGCAGCCTGTAGGCCAGTTCGGCGAGCATGATGCGCGAGCCGTCTTCCAGTTTGTAGGTGTAGAGGTTCTCGGTGTTGCCAGCGCTAGGCTGTCCAACCACCTTCGCTCGCCCAAGCACCTGCATACCAGCGGCGAACATCTCGGCTGCGCTGGCGGTTTCAGGGCAGATAAGTACAGTGATCGGTACACCATTCATGCCGCTGATGACCATGCCCGTGGGAATGCGCTCATCTTTGCTCTCGGTGCGCCCACTGGTGCTGCCAATGGAACCACCGTTGTGGAAGAGCGCGATAGTGTTGAGCATCAGGTGAACATAGCCACCCGAATTAGTGCGTACATCGATCAACAGACCCTCCAGGGGGCCTTGGGCAAGCAGATCTTCAACAGCCTGGCGAACGTGGGTATCTGTGGCTGCCACAAAGAAGCTGGGGATGCTGATCAAACCAATGTTACCGGCGAGGCGTTGCGCACTCACGCGGTTAAAGATGTCGGGGTCGATCACCGCACGCACCACCAGCACATCGTGTACACCCTGGCCCGGCGACTTCACGCTGAGCCGCACCCGCGTACCCGGCTCGCCGCGCACCCGGCTGATCGGCCGATCTGAGCCGAACGCCTCACGATCAGTGAAGGCAATCCCGTCAATGGCTGTGATCAGGTCGCGGGGCTGAATCCCCGCCTTCGCGGCAGGGCCATCCGGCACCACACTGCTCACCATGCCGCCCTCGTCCACCTCGCGGATCTCGGCACCGATACCGCCGTAGCGCAGCTTGCCCGCGAACTCAGCATCCTGCTCGGCAACATCCTGCGGCGACTCGAATCGTGAGTGGTCATCGCCTAGCCGCACGATCATCTCGCGCATAAGGGCGTAGAATTCCTCGGGTGAAGCGCTACCCTCCACCTTCGGCGCGAACTCATCCCGGATCGCCAGCCAGTTTACTCCACGGTAGTCCTCGTAAAGATAGTGTTCGTGTACTGTCTCCCAGATCTGCTCAAAGATCCGCTCACGTGTCTCATCGGACAACGGGGCCAGGGTGGGCGTGGGGTCAAGCGGCGCGTCGGTGGGTAGGGGTGTCGGTAGCCGTGTCGGACGCACTGGCGACGGACGACCAACTAAAGCACCGGACATCAGGGTTGTTGTGGCAGATGCCTGGAGGAAGGCGGTAGGTACGGGGGATGGTAAGGCCACTGTGGCACGGGGTACGGACGCGGCAGTAGGCACGATGGACGCAGGACGTGAGAGACCGCACGCCGACAGAGTGAGGGCGACAAGGAGGGAGACAACGACATGCGACCGGTAGTGCATATCATAATCATACCATAAAGGAATGGTTAAGGCTGTTGCACCAGCCCTGGTTCCAATGAACGCGCTATACTGTATAGCAATCCTCTTGGGGTTGTTGTGTGGAGTCAAGGCTTTAGCCGGATAAGGCCGCCTAAAGGCTCGACTCCTTTTCATAACCAGTTTAGGATTGCTGTATCTGTCTCCCACGACCACCAGCACAGAGAGAACGCCATGCAGACCCTTCGCGACATCCGGTGTATTCAGCGGCCTGGGATTGCCGAGTTCGGCTGGGGGCACCCTGACCCGGCCCTGCTGCCTGCCGAAGCACTGGCCCAGGCAGCCGCACTCGCGCTCAGCCGCGACTGGCGATCCGCTCTCGTCTATGGGGCCGACCAGGGGCCGGGTTGCCTGATCGAACTGGTGCGCCGGAGGCTCGGGCGGCTGGAGGGGAACATGCCTGCCGCTGATCAGGTGATGATCACCGGCGGCATCTCGCAGGCTCTCGACATGGTCTGTGCCCAGATCAGCCGCCCCGGCGATGTGGCTCTTGTCGAGGCACCCACCTACCACCTCGCCCTGCGCATCTTCCGCGAGCGCGGCCTGCGCGTTGTGGCGGTGCCGGGCGACTCGCAGGGTGTCCATGTGGACGCCGCTGAAGCCATGCTGCATATGCTCCAGAGCAGCGGCGAGCGGGTGGCGCTTCTCTATACCGTCGCCACGTTCGGCAACCCCACCGGCTCAACCTTGGCCGCCGACCGCCGCTACGCCCTGGCCGCACTGGCCCGACGCGAGGGCTTGATGGTGATCGAGGACGATGCCTACGGCGAGCTGTGGTACGACACGCCACCCCCGCCGCCGATCTTTAACCTGACCCCCGCAGGTCCGATCATCCGCCTCGGCTCCTACTCCAAGGTGCTGGCCCCCGGTCTCCGCCTCGGTTGGATGCTGGCGGCGCCCGAGATCGTGCGGCGCTGCGCCACAAGCGGCGTGTTCGACAGCGGCGGCGGCATCAACCACTTCACCGCCCATGTCGTCGCCGCCTTTATCGAACTTGGTCTGCTCGACCCCCACGTCGAGCGGTTGCGCACATCCTTGGGTGAGCGCCGCGACACCATGATGACGGCCCTCGCCCGCCACCTGCCGTCCGGCTGCACATGGAACCCGGCCCTGGGAGGGTACTTCGTCTGGGTGCGCCTGCCTGCCAACATTGATGGCGCAGCCACCCTACCCGCCGCCGAGGCCGCCGGGGTGAGTTACCTGCCTGGTGAGCGCTTCTTCGCTGAAGGTGGCGGCCACCACTACCTACGCCTCTCGTTCAGCCTACTCCCGTTAGAGCAGATCACCGAAGGCGTGGCCCGCCTGGGGGCCGTGCTGCGCAGAGCCTAATACTCCGTCCGAGTATAGATACTCCAACCGATCCCATATCCGTAAACAAGCTCGGATGGAGGACTAATGCCAATACCTTTCAAATAACGAATCTACCGCCGCTCAGCCCCCACCCCCCCAGCCCCCTCTCCCTAAACGGGAGAGGGGGAGTGTTCCGCACCAGGAAGGGATATACTCCCCTCTCCCCGTGAGGGAGAGGGGCTGGGGGTGAGGGGGCAAGGTCGATGCAGGATCGGCTTACTTGAAAAGTATTGGTACTACCGCATCTCAAAGATCTCTTTTTCCACCAGCTCAATATTCACCGGATACTCGCCGATAAAGCAGCCCTTACAGAAGTTCCCCGGCTCACGGCGGGTCGAGCGGATCAGTCCCCCCAGGCTTAGGTAGGCCAGGCTATCGGCACCGAGAAACGCACGGATTTCGGGGATGCTCATGCGGTGGGCGATCAGCTCGGGGTAGGTAGCCATATCGACGCCGAGGAAGCAGGGGTGGCGGATGGGCGGCGAGCAAACGCGGATGTGAACCTCGGTGGCCCCGGCCTCGCGCAGCAAGCGCACGATTGGGCCGGAGGTGTTGCCACGCACGATGCTGTCGTCGATCAGCACGACCCGTTTGCCGGCGAGGTTCTCGGCCAGGACGTTAAACTTCAGTGAGATGCCCACCTTGCGCAGTTGGTCATCGGGCTGGATGAACGTGCGGCCAATGTAACGGTTCTTGATCAGCCCCTCGCTATACGGGATGCCCGACTCCTGGGCGTAGCCGATGGCGGCGGGAACGGCGCTGTCGGGCACCGGGATGACCACATCGGCATCACAGGGCGACTCGCGGGCCAGTTCGCGGCCCTGCGACACGCGCACGGCGTGAAGTGAGACCCCTTGGAGCAGGCTGTCGGGGCGAGCGAAGTAAATATACTCAAACAGGCAGGATGCCGACTTCGGGGCGGGCATACGTGCGATCACCTGTGGCCCCTCCTCGGTGAGCATCAGGATCTCGCCGGGCTCCACCTCACGCACAAACTTGGCCCCGATTGTACCAAGGGCGCAGCTCTCCGACGCCACCACCCAGCCCCGCTCGCCCAGACGACCTAGACAGAGCGGGTGCAGACCCCACGGGTCGCGCACGGCGAAGAGCGCATCGCGGGTAAGCACAGTCAGACAGTAGGCACCCTGAGCGCGCACCATAAAGACGCGCAGCTTCTCCTCCCAAGTGCGGCCCTCACCGCCAGCCAGCATCTGGGTAATCACCTCCGAGTCGCTCGTGCTGGTGAGGCCCACACCGCGCAGGAGCAACTCGCGGCGCAGGGCACCGGCGTTGCTCAGGTTGCCGTTATGACCCACCGCCAGCAGACCGAGGGCACTCTCGACCACAAACGGCTGCGCGTTCTCCAGCTTCGAGGAGCCGGTGGTCGAGTAGCGAGTGTGGCCAATGGCGAAGTGACCGACGAGGGGGCGCAAGTTGTCCTCGTTGAACACATGCGAGACGAGGCCCATCTGCTTGTAGTAACGTAGCCCGTGACCATTCGATACGGCGATACCGGCGCTCTCCTGACCACGGTGTTGGAGTGCGTAGAGTCCGAAGAAGGTCAGCCGCGCAACATCGGCGTCGGGGGCGACAATCCCAAAGATGCCACACTCGTGCGCGGGCTTATCATCGCGCTCGAACAGGTCAAACTCGGGTATCGCATTCCGCGTGCGGGTGCTCTCCATGGTGGGTGATCCTCCGCAGGCGCACGGCGCCTGCAACCTTGTACACGTAAAACGTCAATAAATAGTTAAGCAACCGAACGAAAGTATAGCACAGCAAAACCCCACCGCTGGCAGCACGTCTACGTCACCGCAAACACCTCATCGACACTCACGCTGAACCCATCGAGCAGATGCGAGGTGGCTCGCTCGCCCCGAGTGAATACCCCGTGGGCAACGTAGGCACCTCCCATAAGAGTCAGCACCGTAACCGTCGTATCAAGCGGGTTGACGATCCAATACTCGGGGATGCCGGCCTCGGCGTAATCGGCCACCTTCTCTACCGTATCACGCTCGGGGTTATCGTTGCTGACAATCTCGACCACCAGATCTGCGCCGAGCCAGAAGAGATTCTGGGCGCGTGGATCGCCCCGGTCAAGCACCATCAGCAGATCCGGCTCACGGAATTTGCCCGGTCGCACCTGAACACGCAGTGGTGCGTAGAAGATATCGCCGCCAATCCGCTGAACTACGGCCAAGAAGGCAAGAAAGAGCAGCTTCGAGATAGCTTGGTGATACGTGGTCGGCATCGGCAAAACCTCAATACACCCGTCAGAGTATTCCAGCAAGCGATGTGTCTGGTTGGTGAGCCGGATATACTGTTCGACGCTCCAGGAACCCTGGAGATCGCGGAGATCAATCTCCGTGGTATCATCATCAAGCTTCAGGGCCATCTTGGGCGCATAGATCGCGACGGTCATCGTCATCCTCCGGGGTGAGATCTGCGGGCCGTGCGTCTAGTATAGCGCAACACCCAGCCTTTACAGAATCGCTTACCTTGTGATACCCTCGTAAAGTAGGAAGTTCGTCTTTTGCCTTTTGCATTCCACAGAGGAGCCCATGCCATCTATCGACCTCAACTGTGACTGTGGAGAAAGCTTTGGACCGTGGACAATGGGCAACGACGCAACAGTGCTGGCCCACGTCACCTCGGCGAATGTGGCCTGCGGCGGGCACGCTGGCGACCCAGTGACCATGCGGCGCACGGTGCGGCTCTGCAAGGGGCTGGGCGTGGTGGTGGGCGCACACCCAGGCTACCCCGACTTACAAGGCTTTGGGCGGCGCAGCATCCCGCTGGACCCAGCCGAGATCGAGGACATCGTGCTGGCCCAGATCGGCGCGCTCTACGCCATCGCCCGCGCCGAGGGCGTGGAGTTGCGCCATGTGAAGGCGCACGGCGCGCTCTACAACGATGCGGCCATCAAGATGCCAATCGCCGAGGCCATCGCTCGCGCTGTGGCCGCGTTTAGCCGCGAACTGGTGTTGGTTGGCCTTACTGGCTCCGCCATCGTGGAGGCCGGACATGCCGCCGGGCTGCGGGTGGCCCGCGAGGCGTTCGCTGACCGCACCTACGAGCCTGATGGGAGCCTGCGCAGCCGCCGCCTCCCCGACGCGCTGATCATCGGCCCGCAGCGCAATCTGGCCCAGGCCGTCGGCATCGCGACCCAGGGACTGGCCTTCAGCCTCGCTGGCGTCCTGGTGCCCGTTCAGGCCGACACCCTCTGCATCCACAGCGATACCCCAGGGGCTGCTGTGCGGGCCGCCGTGCTACGCCAGGGTCTCATCGCCGCTGGGGTTGAGGTGCGGCCCTACGACCCTGATGCATCGTAAGACTTGGTTCAGAATGGGTACATTCAGCTTTACAGTGTGGCGATGAGGCGAGGATGCGATAGCATCGCCTCGTCGTATCCTCG
>CAIRFY010000059.1 GCA_903877945.1 uncultured Oscillochloris sp.
ATGCATATCATGCGAGGGTGCATGCATATCATGCGGGGGTGCATGCATATCATGCGGGGGTGCATGCATATCATGCGGACGTGCATGCATATCATGCGGGGGTGCATGCATATCATGCGGCGGGGGTGCATGCATATCATGCGGAGGATAGCGGTAACTTCACTGTGATGTACAACGGACAAGTGATTGCTATCGTTGGTAATGTGAAATTCGGATGGGAGACTCTCCGCGATCACAAGCAAAAGATTGGTGGCTGAGAAGAAGATCTATGCCAAAGCCCAAGAAGATTTCCACCACCGCCGCCGCCGTCCAGAAACCGCTGCTCGATCTGAGCGATGCGCTGCGCACGGCGATTGCCGTCCCTGCCATCCGCCAAGAAGTGAGGCAATGGCAAGCCGACGGCAACCTCGGCATCACGCCGACGACCAAGAAGTTGCTCGCTTGGTGGTTCAAAACCGACCACCGGACGCCGCAGGGTGCGACGTTTCGTTTTTACCCTGCCCAGCGCGATGCAATTGAGACGCTGATTTATCTTTTCGAGGTGAAGCAGATCCGCCGCCGCAGCGACCTCTTGCTCACCTACGCCAAAGGGCAAAAAGTTGCCTTGCCTCTGCGCGATGATTTTGCACGCTACGCGCTCAAAATGGCAACCGGCAGTGGCAAAACCAAAGTGATGGCCTTGGCGATGGCGTGGCACTATTTCAACGCGGTGCGTGGTGAGGGCGATGCGTATGCCACCACGTTCCTGCTGATCGCGCCCAACGTGATCGTACTGGAGCGGCTGGCGACAGATTTTGCCGGTGGGCGCATCTTCCGCACCGACCCGATCATCCCGCCGTCATTTAAGATTGATTGGGAGTTTGATGTCTACGTGCGCGGCGACGCGGAGAAAACCACCAGCCAGGGTGCGCTCTACCTGACCAATATTCAGCAGCTTTACGGCCAGGTGGGCGCACCAGAGCAGCCAAACCCGGTTGAGAGCATGCTCGGCCCGCCGCCGCCGGCCACACTCCAGATGCCCGAGAGCTTCCTTGACCGCATCGTGCGTCGAGGGAATTGCGTAGTGCTGAACGACGAAGCTCATCACACCAACGATAACGCGGTGGGCTGGAACGAGGTAATCGCCACCCTGCACGCTCGCCTCGGCACCAACGGTCTTACTGCCCAGCTTGATTTTTCGGCCACTCCCCGGCAGAGTGACGGCTCGCTGTTCACCTGGACGATCTACGACTACCCGCTGAAACAGGCGATCCTCGACCGCGTGGTAAAGCGCCCGCTGCGCGGCGTGGCCCAAGGCATCACCGAGGTACCCAGCGATACGGCGTCGGTGCGGTTTGAGGCGTATCTGGTGGCCGCTGTCGAACGGTGGAAGGAGTACCAGACCAGCCTGGAGAAACTGGCGAAGAAGCCGATCCTTTTCCTGATGCTCTACGACACCCACAGCGCCGACGACGTGGCGACATGGCTGCGGGCGAAGTTCCCCGCCGACTTCGCGGGCGACAAATTGCTCGTCATCCACACGGACAAGGGCGGCGAGATCAGCAAGAAGGATCTCGATGCCGCCCGCCAGGTTGCCCGCGAAGTGGATGCGGAGTCCAGCCCAGTCAATTGTATCGTCTCGGTACTGATGCTGCGCGAAGGGTGGGATGTGAACAACGTCACGGTTGTGGCGGGCCTGCGGCCCTTCACCGCCAAAGCCAACATCCTCCCCGAACAGGCGGTTGGTCGCGGCCTGCGCCTGATGTTTCGCACCGTCACGGGCTACAACGAGCATGTGGACATCATCGGCAACGACGCCTTTATGCAGGTTGTGACCGATCTGGAGAAAGAAGAAGGCATCAAACTTGACACCTTCGAGTACGGCAAGAAGAAAACAGCCCTGGTCATTCCCACCATCGAAGTGATCATGGAGCGTGTCGCCACCTACGACCTGACGATCCCGCTGCTCACGCCACGAGTTGAGCGCAAGAAAACCGCACGGCAGATCATTGAGGGGCTGAATCTCACTAAGCTCACACTCAGCACACCGCGCAAACTAGACGACAAAGAGCCGCCCAAAACCTTCACCTACGAGGGGCGCGATGTCATCACCGACGATGTGGTGGTGCAGCGCACCTACACGATGCCCCAGGCAAAAACCGCCAGCGAAATCGTCGCATTCTACGCCCAGCGTATCGCACAGAGTCTCAAGCTTCCGGCGCAGTTCTCTGCCCTTGCGCCGAAGATTGACTACTTCCTGCGCGAGAAGGCATACGGCAAAAGCGTCATCCTCGACAGCCCGACGATCCTCCACGATCTGAACAAGGTGGTCGTGCTGATCCTGGTCGAGCGCGTATTCCTCAGCCTGCTGCGCCCGCTGCTCACCGAAGAGAAGACGCCAGTGATGAGCGGCACCGGGATGCGCGTCTCGGCCACCCCACCCTTCCCCTGGTCAGGCAAGGTGGCCGACTGCACACGCACCCTGTTTAGCCTCACGCCGGTAGGAAACGACTTTGAGCAGGCATTCGCCACCTTCCTTGACGGCGCACCGGAAATCGCGGCCTTTGCGAACGTCGGCAATCTCCGACCGAACCTGAGCATCGAGTACCTGGATGGCGAGGCCAACCTGCGCCAGTACGAACCCGATTTTGTGGCCCGCACCACCACCGGCGCACATTGGCTGATCGAAACGAAGGGCCGCGAGGATGCGGATGTGGCCCGCAAGGACGCCCGCGCAACGCAGTGGTGTGTGGACGTGAGTACGCTGACGGGGGTGACGTGGCGCTACCTCAAAGTACCCGACAAGGTATTCGCGCAGATCACACCCACCGCCTTTGATGACCTCGTAAGTGCGCTCCAGGCAGGCGGGTCGCTGTTTGTCGTGGAAGACTAGCGATGCCAGCAAGGGGTTGCCGCGATGATCGAGATCTTCACGCAGATCGCGCTCTTGGTGCTGTTCCCCGCGCAGATCGCCTGGGGACTCATCGCAACCGGGTCGGGTTCAGCCTCTTTCTCGGCGTAGGCATGATCAATCAGCGTCTACGGCGGGCTGATCACCGCGATCTTCTGTGGGGCGCACTGGCTCGTAGCGGGACGCCCTGCACCAAAGCGGCGACGACAGTGGCGATCATCGCAGTTCGGTTGATCGCTGCCTTTTGCTGATCCAGGGAGATATGCAGAATCGCAAGCTGGCGATCCGGGATGAGGCACTGCACGGCGCACTGGCACGGATCGCCTTGAAGGTATTTGCGGCATCAACAGACAAACTCTGTTGTGTGCAAGGCATTGGGAAGGGGCTGGCGCAAACTATACCATGCGGTGCTTCACGCGCAGCATCACAAATTTACGACATGTTCAACCAGCGCCGCAGCCATGTCCACATCATCGCCGACATGCAGCCGGTAGGTCGCCCGCACCGCCGTCGCCGCGCCCACGCTATGCGCAGGATCGTCCGGCAGCGCCACGATCTGGCTGGCCCGTCCCGCGCCCTGCTCCACCAGACAGCGCACCGCCGACCCCGCGCAGTTCAGCAGGTCGCCGCCGACCCCGTCGCCCCAGATCCGCAGCCCACCCGCGCCGTCGCTTGCATGAACCACGGCATTAGCCAACAGTCGCAGACCGCGCCCCTCACAGGCCCGCACGAGATCCGCCAGATCCGCGCCGACGAGCAGCACCGCCCGCCCAGCGCGCTCCATTGCCGCCGCCCGGATCGCCGTCCGGCCACGTCCGCGTGCCAGCAGCATACCCAGATCCCAGATCGCCGTGAGCGCGTCACTGAGCGGATCGGCTGGCACAAAGGCCAAGCCATAGCCGCGATCCGTCTGCGCCAGCAGCAAACGAGGAGCATCCCCGGCCAGCGCCAGTGGCCCGTGGCGGTACAGGCGCATCCCGCCGAGCGGCTCGCCCGCGTCGCCCATCACCACGTCTATCTGGAGCGGCGGGACACCCTCGATCAGATCGGTCGATAAGCTCGCCCAGTTGCCCAGAGGCCGCTCCCGTTCCAGCACGGTAACAAGTGCCTGACTGTTAGTGTGCAGGGTCAGGGGCAAACCGAGCAGCGGCAGCCACAGCCTATGCGCCAGGTCACTACTCATCAACTAGATCCTTCTGGCCCCACCCCAGCCGCGTTGGGTCGCCGACCCCACCCAACTCAAGGAACACACTCTCCACATTTAGCCGATGCGCCCCGTGGTTTTCGGCGTCGTTCTTGAGTCGAATATCGGCACAGGCGACCCGAGCCGTCTCCACACCGCCTGCCAATGCAACCACTCGCGCCACCCCGGCGCGTAGAGCGGCCAAGTACGCTCTGTCCTCCGCAATCCGAGCGGCAATCTCGGTTGGGGAGCCAGCCGGGCTACCGTGGCCCGGCACCGCCACGCTGGCCGGTATCCCGGCCAGACGCTCAATCGTGCGCTCGTACTCGGCCAGACTCTCGCTCACAAAAGGAATCTCCCGGTCGCTCAGCGTATCAGCCGCCCACAGCCAGCCCTCATCGGGGTCGAAGATCGCCAACTGGTCGTTGGCGTGGCCGGGGATGTGCCGCACCTGGAGCCGCGCCCCGCCGATTTCTAGCGTGTCCACATCGCCAATCACCTGGTCTGGCGGCGGGACAACAAACGGCGTCGTGCGCGAGCATTCATGCTGGCTCTCCCAACGTCGTACCTGACGTATGATCTCGTCGTGGTCACGCGCAGTTGTCTCGGCATAGCGGGCGTGCGCCACCAAGGGCACCCGTGGCAGCCGCTCCGGCCCCAGAATGTGATCCCAATGGCTATGGGTCAGCACGATCATCGCCACCGTTGCGCCCTGCGCGGCCACAAACGCGGTGATCGCGTCCGTCTCATCCGGGTGCGGCCCCGGGTCGATCAGCAGAGCCTGACCATCGCGCAGGAACACCCCGGCGTTGTAGGCCATTGAACGGCTCGGAAAGGCCCATAGACCCGCCGTGAGTTGCGTGGGACGAGAAGACATTGCGAACCTCATCGTACTCAGAGTGCTGTCAAACCACACACGAACAGAGGTAGCCGGAGGAGGAGCGAAGTTGGGGAGAATTATAGCGATCCGTCTTGGGTTTGTCTATTCAGGGTAGACATTATTCAGGGCTGATGCAAAGTCGTGTGATCGCCGCTCCGCCCTCACCCCCCAGCCCCTCTCCCCGTGAGGGAGAGGGGCTGGGGATGAGGGCCGGAGGGTGACTTTGCAACAGCTCTGAGACATTATTGATGGTATACTAAGGCAAACCTACCGTGATCGGCATATCTGATGGTGACGCGATGGAACGGCGAATCGCATCATGACCGCGCCCCAACTCTAATCGCTGGTTTCCTAACCTGATCTCGGATTATCCGAGACAGCCTGGGCAAGCACCATGAATCTAAGAAGCCGGTTGATGTCGGGATTCGATTATCTTATCAGCCCACAGATAGAAAATCAGCAATCGGAGCATCGTCAAGCACGACTATTAGCATGGATGCTCTTGTTTATAATTCTCTTTTCTCTCGTCATCCTTGTTGTGATACTGGTTTTCAATCCTCAACACAACCCACAAATCCATCAATACGCCATACTCATCAGCGGTTTGGCGACGTTCTTCGCCCTTGCATATATGTTAAACCGTGCTGGATCCTACACTATCGCAGCGACGTTGCTTGTTGCCAGCGCTATCGTTCCACCATGGGCGTCGTTGTCATTTGACCCGTCTATTCTTCAGGGAGATTTCGTCCCTCTGACGTATATAACCCTCTCCGTATTGTTATCGAGCATCCTGTTACCGACATACCTCACCATTGTATTGGCTGTATTTCAGATGGCGGGGTTAATACTTGTAGTCCTCCTCAATTCTGCGTTCTCCTCGTTCAACTGGTTTAGTTTTCTGGCCTTTGTTTTCTTACTGTCAGGGTTAAGTATCCTTGCCAATAGTATTATCCAGCGCAATATCAAGCAAATAAATGCGCAAGCACACCAATTGGTGCTGAATGAAGTACACCTGCACGAATTATCTATCCGTGACCACTTAACCAGTCTCTTTAACTCTCGTTATCTTGAAGAAATGTTGGACGTTGAAATACAGCGGGCGGCACGCAGACAGTATTCGCTTGGCATTATTGTGCTGGATGTCGATCATTTTAAACGTATCAATGATACGCTGGGACATACTGCGGGTGATGCCGTATTGCGTGAGTTAGGCACATTCCTCGCGAGAAACATCCGACAATCTGATAATGCCTACCGCTATGGTGGGGATGAGTTCGTTGTCCTTTTGCCTGACACCTCACGGGATACCACAGAGGAACGAGCCGAGCAGATACGGAATGGAGTGAGAAACCTTCAGTTCCCCATGTCTATCACCACGTCATTAGGCGTGGCGACGTTCCCCCACGATGGTGCTACGGGCGAAGCCATCTTCAAATCTGCCGATAGCGCCCTCTATCAAGCAAAGCACGAGGGGCGCGATCATGTGGTGGTGGCAAACTCGTTTGTCCATAGCCTACCTGTAGTTGACGTGTAGAAAATGGCATACCCTACCCTCACCGCGCCTCCTGCCGCCCGCGCATCCACAGCCCCGCCACCAGCGCAATCCCCAGGGCGACCGCGCCGATCAGGAAGGTTTCGCCGACGACCTGGGCGGCCACGTCCATCAGGAAGCGCGCTGGGTCGCTGGCCGCCAGCGGATTGACGGCCCCGGCGCGGCGCAGGGCGTCCTGACGCGGTACGCCGTAGAGTGTCAGCGTTGCCACACCGATAGTCATACCCACCAGGCGCAGGGCGATCACCAGGGCGGCCGCGCTGCCGCGCCGCCCCGCGTCGGCGGCGGCGATCACCGCCTCCGCTACCGGCGCAATCACCAACCCCAGACCGACCCCGGCCAGGGCCAGCTCAAGCCCCATGCGCAAGTAGTCGCTCTCTGCCTGCCAACGGCTCATCATGAGGGTGCCGGACAGGGCCATCATCAGACCAATGAGCGCGGGAACACGTGGGCTAAGGTGCCCGCTGATCACGCCGCCCGGCACCGCAGCGGCAGCCATCGTCAGAGTCAGGGCCGAGAGCATCCAGCCCGACTCCCAGGCCGCACGGCGCAAAATGTCGGCGTCGGCGAGGTTTTGTAGGGCCAGGCGCGTGTTGATGAACAGCGGCACGTTGGTGATCGCCAGGGCCAGGGCGAATCCGACCAAGGCGTTGATCGCGCAGGCGACGGCCACGCCCCGCTCGTGGAAGAGTGCCATGTCGATCAGCGGGTACCTGCTGCGCCTCTCGACCCAGACGAACGCGGCCAGCAGGGCCAGGGCGATCACCACCAGGGGCAGGGCGTAGCCCGGTGGCCCAGCCCGCTCACCGTAAAAGTCGCTGCCGCCCAGATCGCCGCCCGAGGCCAGTCCCACATTCAGAGCGATCACACTGGCGCTGATCAGGGTTGCGCCCAACCAGTCAAACCCGCCATCGTCGCGCTGCTGCGGCACCTCGCGCAGCGCCCACCACGTCAGAACCAGAGCCAGCAGGCCCACCGGCAGGTTCAGCCAGAAGAGCAACCGCCAGCTATCAAAGGCCCGCATCAGGATGCCGCCGTAGAGGTGGCCAACCATCCAGCCCGCCGTGTCCACCGCGCCAATCACCCCCAGCGCGGTCGCCCGTCGCTCCGGCGGGAAAATATCGCCCACCAGGGCCATACTGATCGGCACCATCGCCCCCGCCCCAAACGCCTGCACCACCCGCCCCAGGATCAGCGCATCCAGGCTACTCGCCGCCGCCGCCAGAGCCGACCCGCCAATAAAAACTCCCAGGCAGATCAGGTAGACCCCGCGCCGCCCGAGGATGTCCGAGAGCCGCCCCATAAAGGTCATACTCACCGTATAGGCCAGCAAATAGCCGCTCACTACCCAGGCCGCCCGGCCCAGGTCAGTGTCAATCGACACGCGCATATCGACCATTACCCGTGGCAAAACCGCGCTCACCACGGTCAGGTCAACCGCGCCGACAAAGATCGCCACACAGACCAGGGCCAGAGTCAGGCGCGGGCGCGTAGGCATAGCCACCTCACGATTGCGGATTGTGGATTAAGGCCAATACCTTTCACATAAGCCGAGTTATGCCGACCGTGCCCCCTCACCCCCCGCCCCTCTCCCTCACGGGGAGAGGGGCTGGGGGGTGAGGGCGGAGCGGCGGCAGATTCCTTATTCGAAAAGTATTGGGATTAAACCCACGCTACAGCTTGTCCATACTGATCACGGTCATACCCGCACCGGTGAAACTGTTCATTGTCGGGAGAGCGGTGGGCACATCGGAGAGGCCAATGATCCGGCCCACCAGGAGCTGGGGGCTGAGGGTGCCGGCCCGGATCATGGCCAGCATTGCATCGTAGCGATATGCCTGCATGCCGTGGCTGCCCAAAATCTCCAGTTCGTTGGCGATCACTTTGTCCATTGGGATGGCCGGGCAGCTTTCGCCGGCCAGCAGCAGACCAACCTGCACATGCCGACCGCGCTTGCGTAGGCACGTGATCGAGTTGTAGAAAGTGACGGGGCTACCCAGCGCATCAATCGAGAGGTGTGCGCCGCCGTCGGTGATCTCCCGTATCTCACGGGCGACCTCGGGGGTCTCAATAGCGTTGAGGGTGACGGCCGCGCCGATGTCGCGGGCGAGGGCTAGTTTATCGTCAGCAATATCTACGGCAACGACGCGGGCACCGAGGGCAATCGCGATCATAATTGCGGAGAGACCGGCCCCGCCGCAGCCGTGGATGGCGACCCACTGACCGGCGGAGGCCCGCCCTTGATCAACCACGGCGCGAAAAGATGTGGCGAAGCGACAACCCAGGCTGGCCGCTGTCGCATCGTCGATCTCATCCGGCAGAGCCACCAGGTTCATGCTGGCGCGCTGGATGGCCACGTACTCGGCAAAAGAACCCCAGTGCGTAAATCCAGGCTGGAACTGGTTGTCGCAGACCTGATGGTTGCCCGCAAAACACTGTGGGCATCTGCCGCAGCCACAGACGAAGGGCAGAGTCACGCGGTCGCCAACCTTCCAGCGCGTCACCCCGTCGCCGAGAGCGGCCACCGTACCGGCCAGTTCGTGGCCGGGTACGTGGGGCAGAACGATGCCGGGGTCGTGGCCCATCCAGCCGTGCCAGTCGCTCCGACAGAGGCCCGTTGCCCCCACGCGGATGACGACACCTCCCGGCGGGGGCGTGGGATCGGGAACCGTACCTATCGTGATCGGGCCTCCAAATGATTCGTAGATGGCTGCGCGCATGTCCGGATCCTCCATACACAGAACACAGGTTTTTCATGGTAGTCCCGATAGAGATGTTTTGCAACTGATGTACCCGTGCCATCAGGGCTGTTGCAAAGTCACCCTCCGGCCCTCACCCCCTGCCCCTCTCCCTCACGGGGAGAGGGGAGATTCCGCATCAGGACACATCC
>CAIRFY010000060.1 GCA_903877945.1 uncultured Oscillochloris sp.
CTGTTTAGCCGCGAGTCGGTGCTGGCGGGTTCGCTGGAGCGCTTCGCGCAGGAGCAGAAGGCTCCGCGTGGCGCTCTTCCGGTTGACCGTGCCCTGCTTGCCGATATTGATAACTGGCGTGGTCTTCTGGCCAAGAATATTTTCCTCTGGGACCAGACTCTCTCGGTGCGTGATCTGAATTACGCCGTGCAGATGACTCTCGACCGGATCATTTTTCTGCGTATTTGTGAGGATCGCGGTATTGAGCCG
Source organism: uncultured Oscillochloris sp. (assembly GCA_903877945.1). Classification (GTDB taxonomy): domain Bacteria; phylum Chloroflexota; class Chloroflexia; order Chloroflexales; family Chloroflexaceae; genus Oscillochloris. The sequence goes on from CAIRFY010000060.1 coordinate 250, forward strand.
TATGGCAAGCTGGAAGAGTTGATCAAAGGCGGCGATGTATATACGCGCCTGCGGAATCTCTTTCGGGCTGCCGACGACCGTTATAACTCCGGGCTGTTTCACTTTACGCATGAGAAGGTTCGCGAGGGTCACGATACGCTCACGCCGACGCTGCATATTGATGACGAGCCGCTCCAGAAGATTATTCGCGGACTCTACTATCCCTACAGCCCCTACGAATTTTCGGTGATGCCGGTGGAGGTTTTGGGCAATGTCTACGAACAATTCTTGGGCAGCGTGATCACAATTGGGGCTGAACGCACGGTTGAGGTTGAGCAGAAACCCGAGGTACGCAAGGCGGGCGGGGTCTACTATACGCCGCAATACATCGTGGACTACATCGTCACGCAGACCGTGGGGACGCTGGTGAAGGACAAGACGCCCACGCAGGTAGAGCAGATGCGGGTGCTTGACCCGGCCTGCGGCAGCGGTTCGTTCCTGATTGGCGCGTTTCAATTCCTGATTGACTGGCACCTGGCGCAGTATGTGGCCGACGGGCCACAGAAGTACAAAAAACAGATCTACCAGTTGCCCGATGGCGCGTATCGGCTAACCCCCACCGAGCGCAAGCGCATTCTGCTGAACAATATCTACGGCGTAGATCTCGACGCGCAAGCGGTAGAAGTAACCAAACTCTCGCTCTGCCTCAAGATGCTGGAGGGCGAGACCTCGCAGACCATTGCGCACCAGCAATCGTTCCTTCAGCAGCGCGTACTGCCCGACCTGAGCGCCAACATTAAATGTGGAAACGCGCTGATCGGGCCAGATTTCTACGCAACGCCAGGGGCCGCCGATCTGGGCGCGGACGATCTCTACCGGATCAACGCCTTCGACTGGCAAACCGAATTCCCCGCAGCGATGCGCGCTGGTGGGTTTGATGCGGTGATCGGCAACCCGCCGTATGTAGACGTGAAAATTCTAGGTGGTCATGTTAAGCAACTGCTCTCTCAACGATATAAGACGGCGACACGCCGTTTTGATCTGTATATTCCTTTTGTTGAGAAGGCATTTGAAATTCTACAATCGAATGGCTTGCTGAGTTATATTATGCCGTCGATGTTTATACGGCGGGATTATGGACGTGATTTGCGTGGCTTTATAGCAAAAAATGGTTCAATGGAAACCATCGTTGATTTTGGCACTAATCAAGTTTTTGGAAATGCAATGAACTACGTTGCAGTTTTTATTATCAGGAAGTCCAATCAAATAGTAAACACATCGGTTATAAAATACGAGCGCGATGATATAAAAGCAACAGAAATATTTTTGCCATTGACAGGAGGAGAATTGACTGGCGTCAAGAAATTCTCGCTCTCCGGCCAGCATTTTTGCACATCGGACGAATGGTATTTGACCGAACAGAACGAAGCACAGATCTCTCAAAGGCTGTCGAGGGAATTCCCTGCTTTGGAAACCATGTTGGTTCATGCGAGTGAAGGTATTCATAGCGGAAAAGACGAGGTTTTTTTCGTCTCCACTGAGCGAGTTGAGAGCTTAGGTTTAGAAAGTCCGCCAGTTTTTCCACTAGCAAAAGGTAAAGACATACACCGGTATCAAACTATTCATCCACAGATCCTAAAACACAGAGTGATCTATCCCTATCACTTGTCTTCGGGAGATGTCATCGGAGGTGAAGAGCTACAAGAACTGGCTCCGAATACATGGAGCTACTTAGAAAGTTCTCGTCCCCTGTTGGGGGGAAGGCCGTATTTCGAGCGGTCGAGTAAGGTATGGTATGAATTGTGGTGCCAGCGAGTTCCTCAACTCTATACAAGTCCAAAAATAGTTGGCCCAGAAATCGCAAATCGGGGAGAATTCACACTTTGCAAAGATCAGCTTTTTGTGAACAACAAAATCAAGGTGGTAATACCTCGGCACGATATAGGCGAAAGTTTGGAGTATCTACTGGGAGTGTTAAACTCCTTGCTGCTGGTTTATATTCATAGATTAATTGCCCCTCCTAAAGGCAGTGGTTTTTTTGAAGTGAAGACAGGTATTATGGGCAAACTCCCCATCCGTCGCATCAACTTCACCGATCCCGCCGACAAGTCCCGTCACGACCAGATCGTACATCTGGTCGAAAAGATGCTTGAGCTGAACAAAAACCTGCCCACAGCGCAAAACGCCCACGACAAAACCTTCATCCAGCGCCAGATAACCGCCACCGACGCACAGATTGACACCCTCGTGTACGCGCTCTACGGGCTAAGCGCAGCAGAAATCGCCATCGTAGAGGCAACGACCAAGCGGTAGGTACTGAACACAGGAAACCCCTATGACCCTGCATGAGATACTAACAGAGATTCCACGGCTCACCCCGCGTGAGCAACTTGTATTGCTCGAAGTCCTGAGCCGTTCGCTCCGCGAAGGGTTGACGCCAACTGGTTTACATCAGCGTGCTGAACGCGAGTCAACGGTTGATACGCTCTTTGGCGCGTTTAACCCGACCAGACAGGCACTAAGCGATGCGGATCTTGATCGCATACGCTACGAATCCATTGTGGAGAAACACTCGTAATGCGTATCCTTCTTGACACCAATGTACTGCTCGACTTTCTGCTCGCACGTGAACCGTTTGCGACCGACGCCCGTGCGATCTGGGTTGCCTGCGAGCAGGGGCGCTGTACGGGCTACGCAGCCGCGATGAGCATAACGACCATCTGGTACATCGGGCGACGGCAAGTGGGTGCCGTCCTGGCTCGCCAGTACATTGACACAATGCTCACGGTACTACAGATTTGTGCGATTGACGCCACTGTTCTGGAGGCCGCACGGCTGAGATCACTTGCAGACTTTGAGGATGCAGTGCAGACTGAGGCTGCTATTGCGTCCGGTTTAGAGCTAATCGTGACCCGCAATGGCGCTGATTTCGTCGGGGTTCCGCTTCCGGTACTCACCCCAGCCGAATTTTTAGCACGCCTTAACCAACCCACGGACATGTCTCCTCTGCCGTGGCGAAAAGATGCTTGAGCTGAACAAAAACCTGCCCACAGCGCAAAACGCCCACGACAAAACCTCCATCCAGCGCCAGATAACCGCCACCGATGCACAGATTGACACCCTCGTATACGCGCTCTACGGGTTAAGCGCAGCAGAAATCGCCATCGTAGAGGCAGCGACCAAGCGGTAGGTGTGGCAAGATAGGGCACTAGCGCAAAAGGCATGCTGTCTTCCCTGTCGCCCCGCCCGTTTACGCCCACGGCACGGGCGATCTGCGGACTATGTACCAGCCCTACGATCCATCCCAATGGCGCTTAGGCATGTTTCAGAATCGGGCGATCCAGCTTGACAGTTCGTAGCGCAGGCTGGAAGCCTGCGGCGGTGTTGCTGGCCGCCTGGAAGGCGGCGCTACAGTCACTGCACACTGTCAAGCTGGTTTGAAACATGCCTTAGGAGAATTTTTCACATGCACGAAGCAAGCGTTGGCGTCACCCTGCTGTACATTGCGGCCATACTGATTGCGGCCAAGCTGTCGAGCCTCGTGGAGCGCTTCGGCCAACCCGCCGTACTCGGCGAAATGCTGATTGGCGTGGTGCTGGGCAACCTGGTACTTGTGGGGTTGCCGTTCTTCGAGCCGATCAAACAGAGCGGGGTGATCAAATTCCTCGCCGAACTGGGCGTGGTCATCCTGCTCTTCCAGGTCGGCCTGGAGACGAACATCCGCGACATGCGCAAGGTGGGCCGATCGGCCTTCCTGGTCGCCTGCGTGGGTGTGGTGCTGCCGATGCTGCTCGGCGCCTACGTGGTCGGGCCGCTGCTGCTGCCGGATCTCAGCGCCAACGCCCACCTCTTCCTGGGGGCCACCCTGACCGCCACCTCTATCGGGATCACCGCACGTGTGTTCCGCGACCTCGGCGTACTCCAAACCCGCGCCGCCCAGATCGTCCTCGGCGCGGCGGTGATCGACGACGTACTCGGCCTGATCATCCTGGCCGTGGTCTCGGGGATCGTGACGGCGGGCAGCGTGAGCGGCGGGGACGTTCTGCGCATCACAGCGACCGCCCTGGCCTTCCTGGTAAGCGCCGTGGTGATTGGCCAGGTCTTCGCGGTGCAGTTGGGCCGCCTGTTCGCACGGGTGAGTACTGGTCACGGTATGAAGCTGACGATGGCCCTGTCGATCTGCCTGATCAGCGCCTACCTGGCCGAACTGGTTGGTCTGGCGCAAATCGTGGGCGCGTTCGCAGCCGGCCTCGTCCTCGAAGCGGTTCACTTCCAGCCCTTCGAGAACCCGCGCATCGTCAACGACATCCATACCGCCACGGCGCAGATCGAACCACAGGCCAGGGTGGCGCTCGATGAGGTACTTGACCGCTACACCGAGCGACACATCGAGAACCTGATCGAGCCGATCAGCACGATAATGGCCCCGATCTTCTTCGTCCTGACCGGGATGAACGTCTCGCTGACCAGCCTGCTCGACCCGCAGCTCCTGCTGACAGCGCTGGGCATCACAGTGGTGGCCCTGGTTAGCAAGATCGCCGCCGGGTTCGTCGCGGGCAACGTGAACAGGTGGGTGGTCGGCTGGGGCATGGTGCCGCGTGGCGAGGTCGGCCTGATCTTCGCCGCCACTGGCCTGGGCCTGGGGGTGATCAACCAGCAGATCTTCTCGATGATGATGGTCGTGATCATGCTCACAACCCTGCTTACCCCGCCGATCCTGACGGTTGTGGTGCGGCGGGGTGGGCGTGACGGGTGACTACTACGCGCTTAGCGCCTCATCACCATCGTGGAGCGGCGCATCGACCAACAGCGGACGGCGATGGTTGACGATCATCGCCACGGCGCAGGCCGCGATCAGCACCAGGCTGATCAACTGGGCCACCCGGATCGATCCGGCGCAGTCCCCGCCGACGCCGTTGAGACAGAGGCTATCGGTGCGCAGCCCCTCGATCCAGTAGCGCCCCGCTGAGTAAATGATTCCGTACAGAAAGAGTACGTCGCCGGGGCGCAGCCAGCGCCGCTCGACGGTTGCACCCTGGCCAAAGCGCCGGTCGGCCCAGAGCAGCAGGGCGCCGCCAGTGACATTCCACAGCGACTCGTAGAGAAAGGTGGCGTGGAAGAGCGTATCCGCCGGGTACGCCTGCATGTCGCCGTAGGGCGGCAGGCGGTGGTCAGCGTCAATTCGCACGCCAAAGGGCAGCGTAGTCGGGCGACCATACGCCTCCTGATTAAAGAAATTGCCCCAGCGGCCGATGCCCTGAGCGATCAGGAAGCCCGGCGCGATCATGTCAACCCACTCCCAGAAGCGCAGCTTCGCGTAGCGCGTGTAGATGACCGCCGAGAGGATCGCACCGATCAGCGAGCCGTGAACCGCCAGGCCACCGGTGGTCAGATTCAGCGCGCTGATCGGATCGCCCGCGAAGCGGTGCCACTCAAAGGCCACATAGTAGATCCGCGCACCGGCGATGCCCAGCAGCAGACCGAGCATCAACTGGTTCCAGATATGATCCGGGTCGATGCCACGGGCCACCGCCCGACGCGAGGCCAGCCAGGCGGCGAACATCGCGCCCGACATAATGATCGCGCCATACCAGCGCACGGCAATCGGCAGGCCAAAGAGATTGATCTGGAACAGAAACGGGCTAAAGGGCGGGTAGAGGCCCATATGGTTTCCCTGTAGAGACGCCCCGCCGGGGCGTCTCTACATCGTTTTCGCATATTCAACCGCGTTGCGGAAGATCGCCAGCCCGTCGCCCGCATCGCGCCAAGGCTCGCGGGTCCAGCGCGGGTGCTGCTGGGGTCGGATGGCATTTTCGGGGTGGGGCATCAGCCCAAGCACATTGCCCTGGGCATTGCAGATCCCGGCGATATTATCGACCGATCCGTTAGGGTTGGCCGGGTAGGCAACCGGAACGCCGTCGTCGCCCACATAGCGCAGGGCCACCTGTCCAGCGGCGCGTAGATCAGCGAGGGCAGCGTTATCGGATAAGGCGATGCGACCCTCGCCGTGGGCCACCGGCACCTCAATACTGCGCTCCATACCGCGTGTGAAAATACAGCGGCTCTGCGGGTCAGCCTGGAGACGCACCCAGCGACACTCGAAGCGCCCCGAATGGTTATCAGTAAGGGTGACAGCAGCCGGGCCAGTGATGCCTGGCAGAACCCCGGCCTTTACCAACACCTGAAATCCATTGCAGATACCGATCACCGGGCGGCCATCGGCCACGAAGTCGTGCAACTGGTCGCCCAGGCGATGAACAAGATCAACCGCGAGCAACTTCCCGGCACCCAGGTGGTCGCCATAAGAAAACCCGCCGGGGATAATCAGCATCGCGTAGTCGCGTAGCCGCACGGCGCCATCAGCGATCCGGTTCACGTGGACGCGATCAGCGGTAGCACCAGCAAGCTCGCATGCCAGGGCGGCATCACCATCGCGGTTAATGCCGGGCGCACGGAGGATGAGGACGTTGGGTATCATATGTTCTCAATGCAAAATGCAAAATGCAAAATGCAAAATTGCCCATTTTGCATTTTGCATTTTGCATTGTCATGACCATCGAAACTCGATCTCAACCTCGCCGATCTTGATCCGGTCGCCCTGAGTGAGACGCTGGGGCACACGGGGGGAGATCAGTTTACTGTTGAGCATCGTACCATTGGTGCTGCCCAAGTCGGTGAGGGTGTAGAAATCGCCGTCGCGCTGGATAGTGGCGTGGTGGCGCGAGGCGATACCGCGATCATGCTCAGCCAGATCCAGTTCGGGGTAGTGATTCTGACGCGGGTCACGCCGACCGATACGCACAGGCAGCCGGTCAATCGGCAGTTCCCAGTTGCGGTGAGGCGAGGTGATCAGCAGGCGTGGCTTCGGTGGATCGGACAGGGGCGATCCGCAGCCAGCGCAGAAGCGGGCGCGGTCCTTATTCACTCGCCCGCAGTGGATACAGGGCGGGCCGTCCTCATCAGACACGTGTGTCTGATCGTGAACGACCGGCGTGGGTGGCGACGGCTTCACCGTCAGCGGCGGACTAGCGGCAGCGGCGGTCGGATCGAGATAAGGCGCATCGAAGCAGCGCAGGAGAGCCTGCTCCATCTCCGCGCAGGTCGCGAAGCGCTGCTCGCGCTGGAGGCTCATCGCCTTAATGATCGCCGCTTCAGTATGTGCGTCAACCGAAGGGTTCATCTTACTGATCGAGCCGGGCTGCGGCGTCTGGAGTGGTACCGGTGGTAGATTCGTGAGCAGATGCATCAGCGTCGCACCGAGGGCGTACACATCGCTGCGACCGTCCGTCTGCCCTTTGCCGTACTGTTCAGGCGGGGCGTAGCCAGCCGAGCCCATCGCAATCGTGTCCTTCGCCTTGCCCTTCTTATGCGTGCGGGCGACGCCAAAATCGATCAGCTTGAGTACCCCGTCGGGGGTGAGCATAATATTCGAGGGCTTCAGGTCGCGGTAAATGATCGGCGGGTCGCAGCTATGGAGATAGTTGAGTACCCGACAGAGCTGGACGCCGTAGCCGAGTACCTGCTGCTCCATGAGCGGGGCGTTCGCCTCGTGGGCGCGATCCTCCAGCGTCTTACCGGGGACATATTCCATAACCAAGGTCGGGCGACCCTCGTGTTCAAAAAGGTCGGCCACAACCGGCAAGTTAGGGAAGGAGAGGGAGCGCAGGAGGGCCGCCTCCTGAAGGAAGAGTCGGCGATTATCGGCCTGTTCCTCGGCGGTCAACTCGCCCTGGGCGCGCATCTCTTTGAGCGCCCACACGCTCGCGTCGCTGGCACGCTGCACACGATAGACGGTGCCCATCCCGCCGCGACCGATCAGGTTGAGTACCGTGTAGGTGTCAGCCGCACCACGCACGATCATGTTGGGGGTCAGCAGATCCGGTCCGCTCACAGTAGAAGCCCCACACTAAATAGCCAGTCCGCCGCAGCAATTATACCACGGCAGATTGTGAGATAGGGCTACGTCAAAGTCGTGTGATCGCCGCTCAGCCCTCACCCCCCAGCCCCCTCTCCCTGAGCGGGAGAGGGGGAGTCGGACGTGTCCTATTGCGGAATCTCCC
>CAIRFY010000061.1 GCA_903877945.1 uncultured Oscillochloris sp.
CCCCTCTCCCGCTCAGGGAGAGGGGGCTGGGGGGTGAGGGCTGAGCGGCGGTAGATTCGTTATGTGAAAGGTATTGGTTCTAATCAGTGGGATTAACGATCAACGACCAGCGGCAAAGCTTTGCCGCTGGTCGTCAGTTGGAGGGGTTTGGGGAGGGGCAAGCCCTCTCCCGAACGGTAGTTAGTGCGCTCGCGCCACCCGCTCGCGCATGCGGCGGCGGGCCGTTGCCGCACCGAGGGCCAGAGAGCGCGGCGCGGGCAGCGTCGCCGGGCGCTCGAAGCGTAGGGGCACCGTCATATGCTGGGGCGGGTAGCCGAGGAGACGCATAATCGTCACCTGATCCTGCTGGGGTACGTAGCGCGAGCGCAGCCGACCGGCCACCTCGCTGAAGATCACGCGTGCGGGTTCGGGGCTGAGGCAGTGGTGCGCCCCGCCGCGCCCAGAGATCATCTGCTGGTACGCGCCCACCCCACAGATCGCCAGGATGAGGCCCGCGCCCATATCGGGCAGCATCAGCGGTGCCTGGTGCGGTCGCGGATAGACATCGTCGCTGTCGCAGGTGCGCCGACCGGCCAGGCGCACCGGGCGCACCGGGCGATCCCAGCCGTTCAGCGGCACGATCACGAATTCCTGGCCCTCGACCAGGATGCTGTCGGGCAAGCTGACCATCAGGCTGCTGTTCACCAGGTACCAGTCGGGGTCGCCGGGCTGTCCCGCCTTTACTGCGCCCACCTCAATCAGGAAGACGCTGTGAGTAGCCACGGTGTAGCGCCCAAACTCGCCGATCAGGTCGGGCATAGGCACATCGTAGGCCGCGCAGGTATCGCGGATCGTCATCATCAGCTTGGTGAGGAATCCGGCGTAGTCAAACTGGAAGCCCATGTCGTAGCCGGAGGTGGGCACGCCCCCGCCGAAGTTGAGGTAGCGCAGACTCGGCACGTGGCGGCGCAGGCGGCAGTAGCCCGCCACAGACTCGCGCAGGGTGTCGAGAAAGTGGGCCTCGTCCTCGATCTGGCTGCCGACCATCGCGTGGTAGAGAACCAGGCGATGCTGGCTGGCGGCAATCTGCACGGCGGCCTGCTCGATCTCGGCGGCGCTGAGGCCGAAACGATCCTGGCCGGGGTGTCGGCCATCGCGGTTGCCGGCGGCGCGCTCGCGCACGCCGATCTGGAGCGGTGCTGCGCAGTCGAGTAGGGAACCAAGCTCATCGAGATCATCAAGGATCGGAATCACCGACTCGCACCCGTCCACGCGCAGGTCGCAGATAGCGGCGATATAGTTAGGCTCCTTGGAGCCGTTGCAGCAAATCAGCCGGTTCTCGGGCAAGATGCCCTGACGCCAGAGGCTGTGAGCGATGGTCACATCGGCGGCCGCCGATGTCTCGTAGTGGGCACCAGCAGCCAGGGCCGTCTCTACCGCCTCGGCGGCAAAGTTCGCCTTTGTGGCGTAGGCGTAGAGGAAGGCACCCGTATACTCGCTGCGGGCGCGGGCCTGGGCTGCCCATGCATGCATACGCTCAACTTGCGTCGTGATCTGCGGTGTGTAGACCACATCGAGTGGTGCGCCGTGGCTCTCGGCCAGCTCGTTAAGGTTGGCCCGTCCGCCCAGCATTAACTGGCCGCGCTCGCGGGTGAGAAAATCGGTGAGACGGCCCTCGCCGGAGAAGCCCTGACGATCCGTGATGTACTCGGCGTAGCTTTGCTGCTTCAATTGTACCAATGCCCTCCTGGGGACTAATTGGCGGCAGTGCCGCCCCAACCTCCTAGATGTATTCCACGACGTTCGATAGATGCACAGCGCGCACAAAGCCCGACCGTGGCGCAATGGCGCCACAGTTGGAGGCTGACGTGTGCTCACGCTGAGTGTGGAGATCACAAAGGCCCCTGCACCACGTGCAGGGGCCGACCGTAGCGCCGAAGCACGTGGATTACACGTGCTTCGGCCTTC
>CAIRFY010000062.1 GCA_903877945.1 uncultured Oscillochloris sp.
CCCTCTCCCTCACGGGGAGAGGGGGCTGGGGGGTGAGGGCTGAGCGGCGATCACACGACTTTGCAACAGCCCTATCATGGTCGCCAGACCTGCACCTGGTTCCGTCCTGCATTCTTGGCCGTATAGAGCGCGTGGTCGGCGTGGGCAATCAGGAGTTCAAGCGTGTCCTGCTGCGGGTTAAGCTCGGAGACGCCGACGCTGATCGTGATCGAGAATTTGGTCGTCTCGGCGACAGTGAAGAGATTTTCCGCAACGCGGAAGCGCAACCGCTCGGCCATATCTGCCGCAGATTCCTTCGTACACATGGGCAAAACAATCAGGAACTCCTCGCCGCCATAGCGGCCCAGGTGGTCGCTGGCGCGAATGGATCGCTGGAAGATGTTAGCGCAGGCTTGCAGTACCTCGTCGCCCATTTGATGCCCGTAGCAATCATTAATATGTTTAAAGAAGTCGATGTCTATCAGCAAGATTGCGACCGGGGAGCCATAGCGTAGGGATCGTCTCACCTCTTCGTCCAGCTTAAGTAAGACATTACGGCGGTTGGGGATTTGGGTCAGATAGTCGATGTTGGCGATCTTCTCGATCTGCGCAAGCGCCCCTTCGAGGAGTTGTTGCTTCTGCTCCAGATGGTAACGCACCTTCTGTAACGTGCGGGTGGTATTTGATAGTTCGCTGGTGACCTGCATATACTCTTCAACCGCACGCTGGTCAAGCGGGGGGATTGGCTCGGCCAGAAGGATAATCTGCGTATCGGGGGTGCAATCTGCGTAGCAGCGGTAGGACTGTGGGATAGAGATCGGACTGTCGGTGAAGTTGAGCGTGACCGGGCCGGCGCGCTGCGCGGAGATCGCATCCTGAAGGAGCGTCAGAAAGCGCGTGCGGCTGCTGGGATCAAGCAATGGGAGCAAGTTATCGATACCGGGCCTGCGGGCGAGAACCTGGCCCAGACTCTCACTCCACTCGATCAGTTCCCCCTGCTTGGTGATCAGCGCGATCAAGCTCTCACTACGTTCGATCAGCAGTTTGCCAGCGTGGATTACGAGATACGGGCTGAATTGACTCATCATGGTGGCATCCCAGTGTTATGTGTGGGTTGAATTAATTTGGAGGACACCATCGTGAGCGCTAAAGGCATAGTAGTCGGCACCTATCTGCCGCCACATCGAAGGATCGGCCACATATGCCTGACCGCCGACAAGAATCTTTGGCGTCGGGCTGATATTGGCGCTGCGGACTGCGGTAATGAGCGATTTCACGGCCGGCAAACTATCGGCAAGGGTTGTGGAGATACACAGGAATCGGGAGCCGGTCTGCTTCATCAGTTCAATGAGACCCTCCTTGGGTGTGTTCGCCCCGGTACAGTAGGCATCCCAGCCATTCAGTTCTAAAAGATCGGAGAGGATGCGTGCGCCGATCTCGTGAAGTTCACCCGGCGATGAGGCGACGACGACACAGCCCTTCTGACGCGGCAGATTAAGGATCAGCGGGTAGTAAATTGCCATGACGCGCTGGGTGATCGCGGTGGCGAGGTGCTCCTGTCCAACGCTGATCTCGCCATTGGCCCACAAGCGACCAACCTCATGCATCACTGGGTAGATGATGCGCTCCCACCATACCGCCAACTGCTGTGGGTTCCTGACGTACTCGCCTGTCACATGGATGGCTGCGGCCATGTCAGGCTTGAGCAGCGCTTGGAGGTACTGGGTAAAATAAGGCATCAGATTGTCAGCGACGCTCGGTGGTGCCTGTGGGTTGCGCGCCAGGTGGACAAGCTGGGGGTGCAGATCGCATAACTGCTGGTAGACGGCACTGATCTGAGCGGCGCTGCGCGTATCCAGATGCTGATGAACCGCCTCCATCCAGATGGCAAAATCGGTCGGGAAGAAATCGAGCGAGATGCCGTGCGGCAGAAGTAACTGGTACTCCCAGGTAATGGATGCAATCAGCGTGCTGACGCTCTTGATCTCTAGCTGTGCTGCCACCAGACGCGCATGGTCAGCGTGCAGATTACCGATCATAGAGATCGGGCATGATCCGAAGAGGTCAGTGAGCGTCGCGTGCCCGGCGATCCGCTGGTTGGCGTAGGCAATCATAAGCGGCACATGAACCCGGTATGACTCACATGCGTCGTCGTCGATAGCCTTAAGGGCAGAGTCCAGACCATGCGAAGAATCGCGGTGCATAACATCTCACCTTCCTAAAGCGCCTGTAGATATGTGACCTCGTGTTGCGGTGTCGATAGTGTAATACGGGACGCGGTGAGTTTCAATACCTGCGCTGCTTCGGTTGCAGGCTAACATCTGTGCTATAATCCGGGTTCAGTACCTTGCGGGGCAGTGCTCAATGCGTCGGCGGCCCCATGCCATACCGGAGCCACTGGTGTCTGCACGTCCATTCCTCAAGTGGGCCGGCGGTAAAGGGCAGTTGCTGCCCGAACTGACGCGCCGTACGCCCGCCCGCTTCCTGCGCTACCATGAACCGTTTATGGGTGGCGGTGCCTTCTTTTTTAGTCTCTGGAGCAGCGGTCGTCTGCGCCACGGTGGTGTGCTTAGTGATTATAACCGCGACTTGATTGCCTGTTATCAGACGGTGCGTGATCACGCCGAGGATCTGATCGCGAAGTTGCTTGAGTATAAGGCCCACGCCAACGACCGCGAGTATTTCTACGAGGTTCGTAGTTGGGATCGGCAGTCTGGCTTCGAGCAGCGGAGCCAGGTCGATCTCGCCGCACGCATGATCTTCCTCAACCGCACGTGCTACAACGGGCTCTACCGGCTCAACAAGAAGGGTAAGTTTAACGCGCCCTTCGGCTATTACAAGAAGCCGCTGATCGTTGATGTTGAGAATATGTACGAGGTCAGCCGCGCCCTCAAGAGCGTCGATCTGCGACATGGCGACTTCGCTGATGTCCTTACCTACGCTGAGCCCGGCGACTTCGTCTACTTCGATCCGCCCTACGCGCCCCTCAGCCCCACCGCCTCGTTCACTCACTACACTGGTCGTGGCTTCGGCGAGGATCAGCAGCATCGCCTGGCTGGGGTGTTCCGCCAGCTTGCCGAGCGTGGCTGCTATGTGATGCTGAGCAACTCGTACACCAACCTCACCCGCGAGATTTATAGCTCCGATGCGATCTCTGGCCTGAGCGCTCAGACGGTGCGCGCCAGCCGCAAGATCAACTGCGACGGCGCGAAGCGCGGTTTTATCGATGAACTGATCGCGTGTAGCTACGATGTGGATCGCGAACTCGCGGTGACGTAAAGAGAGCCATGCACGTCCTACATTGTGTCCAGCTCTACTGGCCGGTGCCCAGCGGCGCCGCACGCTATTTTATTGAGATTGGCGAGCGCCTGGTTCGCGAGGGCCACAAGGTAACGGTGCTGGCCACCGATGCACGTGATCTGGAGTATCTCTGGGATGGGCGCACGCAGCGCGTGGCCGAGGGCGAGTCCTGGCATCGAGGGGTGCGCGTGCTGCGCTTCCCGGTGCGCCGCGCCCCTGGCCCGCCGATCATCTACCCGGTGATCCGGCGGCTGATGGTTGAGGTGGGTCGCCTGGGCATGCCGAGCGGGCCGCTGCTGCGTCGGCTGGCCGCGATCACGCCGCGATTGCCTGATCTGGAGCGGTACCTGGAGCAGTCCCGTGATTTGGCCGATGTCGATCTTGTCCACACGACCAACATCACCCTGGACTTCGCCATCTTGCCGGTGGTGCGCTGGGCGCGACGACGCGGGCTGCGGCAGCTCTGCACGCCCTTCGTGCATCTGGGTGAGCCGGGCAGCCAGCAGATTGTGCGCTACTACAGTATGCCGCACCAGATCGCGCTGCTGCGTAGCTGCGACGCCGTGGCGACGATGACCACGTTGGAGCGTGATTTTCTGACCGCACGCGGCGTGCCAGGCGAGCGTGTGCATGTGGTGGGCGCGGGCGTCACCCCCGCCGACCTGGTGGGCGGCGACGGCGGGCGCTTCCGGCAGAGCCAGGGTATCACCGGGCCGATTGTGCTGAGCCTGGGCACGGCGGCCTACGACAAGGGCAGCGTGCATGTGCTGGAGGCTATGCGTCGGCTCTGGGCGAGCGGATCAGACGCGACCTGGGTGCAGTGCGGCCCGCTGATGGGCCACTTCGCGCAGCTCTACGCGGGGCTGCCCACCGAGGAGCGGGCGCGCACCCGCGTACTCGGCTATGTGAGCGACGCCCTGCGCCACGACGCCCTGGACGCCGCTGATGTCTACGCCCAACCCTCGCGCACCGACAGCTTCGGCATTACCTACCTGGAGGCGTGGTGCTACGGGGTGCCGGTGGTGGGTGCCCTGGCGGGCGGCGTACCCGCCGTGATCCGCCACGGCATCGACGGGCTGCTGGTGCCCTTCGGCGACGTACCCGCCCTGGCCGGGGCAATCGACCGGCTCCTGGGCGACCACGAACTGGCCCGCGCAATGGGGATCGCTGGCGCAGCCCACGTGCGGCGTAGTATGACGTGGGAGGCTGTGTACGGGCGAGTACGCGGACTCTACCTCCCCCCGGCGGGCGACTGACGTCGCCCCTGCGGAGCCTGCGGCTGGGGGCCGGATCCGCCCGCGATGTGGCAACAGCCCTGGGAGGTTGCGCTTTCTCTATTGCAAGCTACCCAGCAACATAGTACAATTTGTGAAGGCAGGATTAAGAATGCTCTCGCGCCACGACACGGTGGCGCTGCGCGAGAGGAAGTCAGAAGCGATGATCAACAGGGTCGCTGTGGCACTTCGGATCGCGGAGCTTTGTGACAGCCGACAGAGCCCCCAGGCAACGTGTGCGCCCGGGGGCTTTGCTGTGCTGATCGACTGCGTGCGGACGGCGCGCCTGCCTGGCCGCCGCATTATTTAGGGATGGAGGACCGTGATGGATCTCACAGTCAAAAGCCGTAACGGAAAAATTACCGAGCGTCAGCGGCAGCACATCGAAGAGAAGCTCGGGAAGCTTGGGCGCTACATGGATCAGATCACGAGCGCGACGGTCGAGGTGCATATCGAGCAGCATCGACAGGCGGGCGAGGTCCACCGCGTTCAGGTCACCCTCACCGGCGATCGTGGGGTCATTCTGCGGGCCGAGGAGCAGTCGTCTGACCTCTATGGCGCGATCGACGAGGTGCAGAGCGTGCTCCAGCGGCAGATTAAGCGCTACAAGGAGAAGTACTGGCGCCGCGAGCGGCAGCGCCGACAGACCGATAAGATTGTGGTGAGCGATGTAACGCCGGTTGTTGAGGTGGTTGCCCCTGAGGAGGAGTTCGAGGGCCGCGATGTGGAGGTGATCCGCACCAAGCAGTTCACTCTGCGCCCGATGTTCACCGACGATGCAATCGAGCAGATGGAGCTGCTCGGCCATAACTTCTTTGTCTTTCAGGACGCCGAGAGCCAGCGGTTTAGCGTGCTCTACCGTCGGCGTGATGGGAACTACGGGTTGATCGTGCCCGATAAGGCATAGTGTTGTCGTGTCGTCACGCAGCGGGGCGCGACGGGTAGTACCCGCCGCGCCCCTGTTTGCGGGATCCAAACAGCGCTGCTGCGCTGTCATCACCACCACACCATAGAGCGCATAGGGGGCAGAGTCATCATGAAGCGTACCCTGTGGATCGCCGCCGCCCTGATCGTGGTTGTGCTAGGAATTCGTCCTGCCGCCCGCGCCGAGAACCTCTCCGCCCTCAACCCTATCTACCTACCGTCTATCTCTCAGCCAGGGGCACCGGTGCAGACCACAGAGCAGCGCCAGGTAGCCGACCAGGTGCTGGCCCTCGTAAACAGCGAACGGGCCGCTGCCGGTTGCGCCGCGCTCGCGATGAACGATAAGCTGATCGCAGCCGCCCAGGGCCAGAGCCGAGATATGGCGGAGCAGAACTTCTTCAGCCACACCAACCCCGACCCGACCCGAGCCACGCTCAGCCAGCGTATCGACGTTGTAGGCTACACGTGGTCGGCGATTGGCGAGAATATCGCTGCTGGACAGAACACTCCCGCCGCCGTCATGGCGAGCTGGATGAACAGCGCCGGTCACAAGGACAACATCCTCAACTGTAGCTATGTCGATATTGGCGTCGGCTACTACGTCGGTGGCTCCTACCGCTTCTACTGGACGCAGGACTTTGGGCGTCCATAGGGGCGCGTCGTGATGCCCCCTACTACTACAGTTGTAGTTTGAATCACCCCCCCTAGCCCCCCCGCACGCGGGGGGGAAC
>CAIRFY010000063.1 GCA_903877945.1 uncultured Oscillochloris sp.
CTCACCCCCTGCCCCTCTCCCTCACGGGGAGAGGGGAGATTCTTCATCAGGATGCGCTCGGCTCCCCCTCTCCCGTTCAGGGAGAGGGGGCTGGGGGGTGAGGGCTGCCCGGCGACCACACGACTTTGCACATGCCCTGCTGGGTGTAATCCCACGCACGCATCGAATGGACACCATGCGCTACAATGATCGGAGGGTGGCTCGTCCACGAAGAAGAGGATGTGCATGGATTCAGACGATCCGGTGAGGCTGACCACCGTTTAGTGTACACCGACCAATCGAGAACGTAGGGCTATTCCAGATTGGGCCACTACCGAGGCACTTATGAGTAATATCACCGATCCAGACCAGCAGGTGGACGAGCAGCGCCGCCTTCGCATGCATCGTAGCCAGATTTTGCTCACGTCAATCCCCGATCTCATCTTCCGCCTAAGCCGCGAGGGCGTGATTCTGGACTACGCGGCACCGGAGATCCAGTCTTTGTACGCCCCTCCCGACGCCTTCATCGGCCAACATATTTCGGCGGTGCTCCCTCCGCATGTCTGTACGCTGGCCCTGGAGGCTCTCCAGGCAGCATTTGTGACCGGCAGGCTCCAGACGTTTGAGTATCCGCTCATGATGGGCGGCGAGGAGCGATCCTACGAGGCCCGCGTGGACACGCAGGCCAGCACGGACGAGGCGGTGGTGATCGTCCGCGAAATCACCGAGCGCACGCGGGCCGAACGTGAGCGTCAGGCGCTGCTTGAGATTATGCAGGGCGCGGCGGCCAGTTTGGAGATCCACACCTTCCTGAAGCTGGTGCAGCAGGCTCTGGCGCGGGTCATCGCCGCAGAGAATATGTTCGTCCGGCTGCTCGATCCACGGACGGGCGTCGTTGACGATATCTACACGGTGGACACGCACGGCCTATCGCTCGTCCCGTCCCTGATGGCGCACAGCCGTGCCGCCTACGTCTGCCGTGTCGGCCACGCCGTGATCTTCACCCCCGAGTCGTTTGAGGAACTGCGGCTACGCGGCGAGGTGGATGGCGGGGTCACGCCGCCGGCCTCCTGGCTGGGCATCCCCCTTGCCATCGGCGAGCGCATCATCGGCGTCCTGGCGGTCTTTGACTACACGACGCACGACCGCTACGCGGAGCGGCACAAGACCTTCCTGGGCTCAGTCGCCGCGCAGGTGGCCCTGGCCATCGAGCGCCGCAAGACCGAGGATGCCCTGCGCGAGAACGAGGCCCGCCTTGAGGAGGCCCAGCACATCGCCCATCTCGGCGTGTACGAGATCGATCTGCGCAAAAACCGCGTGAGTGGCTCGGCTGAGGCATGCCGCATCTTCGGCGTCAGTCCGGACACCTTCCCCATCACCTACGAGGCGTTTCTAGCAATCATCCACCCCGATGACCGCGCATCGCTCGTCCAGACCCACCGCGAGTGCGTCGCAGCCCACCGGCCCTTCGACATGGAGTACCGGCTTCTCCTGCCCCATAGACAGGTGAAGTACATTCACGCCCGCGCCCTCGCCTCCTACGACGATGACGGTCGCCCCACGTGCTCGCTCGGCACGGTGCAGGACGTCTCCGATGCCAGGCGCTCCACCGAGGAGATCACCCGCCTCTCACGTGTCGTCGAGCAGATGGAGGATCTGGTCGTCATCACCGACGTGAGCGGAGAAATCCAGTACGTGAACCCGGCCTTCGAGCGCCAGTTTGGCTACAGCAGGGCCGAGGCGCTCGGCAAGACACCACGGATCCTCAAGTCGGGGTTCGAGAGCGCGGAGTTCTACGAGCGCCTCTGGGCGACCATCCTGCGCGGCGAGTCGTTCCACGCCGAGATCTGCAACCGGCGCAAAGATGGCTTGCTGATCTACGAGGATAAGACGATCACGCCGATCCGCGATGAGCGCGGCGTCATCACCCACTTTGTCGCCACCGGCAAGGATGTCACCGCCCGCAAGCAGATGGAACACGATCTGAAGGAACGGCTCAAGGAACTGACCTGCCTGCGTCAGGTGCAGCGCATGTTGGAGACGGCCCCCCCTCGGGAGGATCTCTGCCGGCAGGTTGTGGCCTATCTGGTGCCGGCGATGCAATTCCCTGAGAAGGCGGTCACGACCCTTGAGCTAGACGGACAGCGCTACCGCTCGGGACCCAACGAAGCGCCCCTGCTGCACGGGCTGTCGGCACCCATCATGGCCGGTGGTGCGATCTGTGGGCATCTGTCCGTCACGTACACCGACGATAGCCCCTTCATCATCCCGGAGGAGCAGAACCTGCTCGACGGCATCACCCACTCGCTCGGCCTCTGGTTTGAGCGCCAGCAGGCGGAGGATGATCTCATCAAGGAGCGCAACTCTCTGGCGCGCCGGGTTGACGAGCGCACGGCCGACCTCAGCCGCACCAACATGGAGCTGGCGCGGGCGGTGCGGGCCAAGGATGAATTTCTGGCCAACATGAGCCACGAGCTGCGCACCCCCCTCAACGCTATCCTGGGCCTGAGCGAGAGTCTCCAGGAGCAGTACCGTGGCCCGATCAACGAGCGCCAGCGGGATATGATCGGCCATATCGAGACCAGCGGTCGCCATCTGCTCACGCTGATCAACGACATCCTCGATCTATCCAAGGTGGAGGCCGGTCGCATGGAGATGCGGCGCGAGGTCGTCGCGATCTCCGAGATATGCGAGGCCAGCATGCTCTTTGTGAAGGAGCAGGCGCTCAAGAAGCAGCTCAAGCTGGCTTTCCGGCTGGACGACCAGATGGCGAGGGTGGAGGTTGACCCAAAGCGCCTCAAGCAGATCCTGGTAAACCTGCTCACCAACGCGGTCAAGTTCACCGAGCCGGGAGGCCGGGTCAGCCTGGATGTCACCGTTGACGACGAGGAGGGCGTGGTTCGTTTCATCGTGCAGGACAGCGGCATCGGCATCGCGCTTGAGGGTCTCGCCCAGCTTTTCCAGCCCTTCGTTCAGCTCGACTCCCGCCTGAACCGCCAGCACGAGGGCACCGGGCTGGGACTGGCGCTGGTGCGCCGCCTGACCGAACTGCACGGCGGCAGCGTCACGGTGGAGAGCGAACTGGGCAAAGGCAGCCGCTTCATCATTAGCGTGCCCTACACCCCTTCTACGCTGCTGGACGTGAAGGGTGTCACCGCGCCGACTAGTAACGCCAGCGCACTCCGCTCGGCGCTGGTCATCGAAGACTCGGGCATCGCCAGCGAGCAGATTACGCGCTATCTGCAGGAGCTTCACATCCACGCGACGGTCTATGGGCAGGGAGAGGGCGCCCTGGAGCGGATCTCTGCCCTCCAGCCCGATGTGATCTTCCTGGATCTCCAGATCCCGGGCCTGTCGGGATGGGAGGTACTGACTCGTCTCAAGACCACCTCCGAGCTACAGGGCATCCCGGTGATCATCATATCGGTGGTGGACGAACACGAGAAGGGGCTGGCGGCCGGTGCTGCGGAGTATCTCCTCAAGCCGATCTCGCGTGACGATCTGCGGCGGGCGCTGGCCGTGGCTGCGGCGGATCAAGATGCCCCCCACGAGGCGGCGATCATTGCGCCGCAGAACCTGCCGCCGACCGTCGCCGATGCGCGCATCCTGCTGGCTGAGGACAACGAGATCAATATCATCGCCGTCGGCGACTATTTGCAGGATCGGGGCTATCACCTGACGGTCGCACGTAATGGGCGCGAGGCTCTGGACATGGCTGAGGAGGTTCGCCCGGATCTCATCCTGATGGACATCCAGATGCCAGAGATTGACGGGTTAGCGGCCACTCGCCGACTACGGGCCATGCCCGCGTTCGCGGCTACGCCGATCATCGCGCTGACCGCCCTGGCTATGCCTGGGGACCGCGAGCGCTGCCTGGAGGCCGGCGCGAACGAGTATCTGACCAAGCCCGTTAGTCTGAAGGGCTTGATGGAGGTGATTCAGCAGTTGGTGGGTCGGCCCACCAGTCATTTGTGAGGGCCAAGTATCGTCTATGCTGCAACTCGTCGCTGTCCCTGATTCGTGCAAGAGTTGTCTCCCAGAGCATCGTCTTTTGTACTATACTGTACCTTACATCCCATCACCGCTCCTGAATAGGTGCACTGCTGCACACATTCTATGTTGGACGAGGTTTCAGACCAGCGCTCGTCGCGTGATAGTTCTGCGGGGACGCGAGAAGGCGATGGTATCGCCTCCTCGTCTCGTTGCCGAACGGTAGCGCCGATCTGAACCATGTCTTGGCGAGAAAGGAGATTGAGCCTAGCCAAATTCTTCGTACAACGTGATCGATTCACTGTGGAATTATCCCATTGTCTAGGAGGACATGTCATGCGGTTCAAAGGCGCTGTACTCACGCTGCTGGCTTTGATCACCTCGTCTATTCTCGCTGCCTGCGGTAGCACCCCGACTGCTGTCCCGACTGCTGCCCCGACTGCTGCGGCGACCGCCGCCACCCCTGCTGCGACGACCGCTGCGACGACCGCCGCCGCCCCTGCTGCGACGACCGCTGCGACGACCGCTGCTGCGACCGCTGCTGCGACGACCGATGCCGCCCCCGCAAACTCCACCCTGGCCGTCGGTATTGTGCTGCCGACCAAGGACGAGCCACGCTGGATCCAGGATGAGACCCGCTTCAGAGAGGCCCTGACGGCGGCGGGCTACCAGGTCGAGATCCTGTTCAGCCAGGGTGACTCGGCCAAGGAGAAGGCCAACGTCGAGGCTCTGCTCACCAAGGGCATCAAGGTGCTGATCATCTGCCCGCAGGATGGCACCGCTGCCGCTGCGGCCGCCGATGAGGCCCGCAAGGCCGGGGTCAAGGTCATCTCCTACGACCGCCTCATCCGCGAGACCGACGCGGTGGACTACTACGTGACCTTCGACAGCCTGGCCGTGGGTGCGAACCAGGCGCAGTACTTGGTGGACAACGCCAAGGGCACTGGCAACCCGCTCTACCTCTACGCGGGTGCGGCCAGCGATAACAATGCGTTCCTCTTCTTCGAGGGCGCGTGGAAGGTGCTCCAGCCCAAGATCGCCGACGGCACGTTCGTGATCAAGAACTCCAAAGAGGCAGATGCCCTGAAGGCCAAGGCTGAACTGACCCGCGAGGAGCAGGTGAAGATCATTGGACAGGTGACGACGGACTGGAAGTTCGACGTGGCGAAGAAACATGCCGATGGCGACCTGACCAATGCAACGGCGGCGGACAAGGGTACCGTCTTTATCCTGGCCCCGAATGACGGAACCGCACGGGCGATCGCCGACACGTTTGCAGCGGATAAGGACGTCAAGACCTACTATGTGACCGGGCAGGACGCGGAGAAGGCGTCGGTGCAGTACATCATCGACGGCAAGCAGTCGATGACCGTGTTCAAGGATGTGCGCGTGGAGGTCAAGGACGCGATTGAGGCTGCCGTGTCCATGCTGGAGGGCAAAACCCCCACCTCCACGAGTAAGTACAACAACGGCAAGATTGACGTACCGGCCACCCAGTCGCCCGTGATCAGCGTGGACAAGGCCAACGTCAAGGCCGCCCTGATCGACTCCAACTACTACCAGGCCAGCGATTTCACCGGCCTGTAGGAAACCTCTGCTTTTTGCGCGGGTTGGGCGGCTTCGCGCCCAGCCCGCACAAAAAACGTATCGTGGGGCGGCGAAGCCGCCCTTTTTCCTATCCGTGACATTCGCTGCAAAAAAAAACGAGAGCCGCTATGAGCACTCCGATCTTGGAGATGAAGGGCATTACCAAGGAATTCCCTGGCGTGAAAGCCTTGAACAATGTCAGCTTTCGCGTTGCCCAGGGTGAGATCCACTGCCTGGTCGGTGAGAATGGTGCAGGTAAATCGACGCTGATGAAGGTGCTGAGCGGGGTCTATCCCCACGGCACCTACAGCGGGGACATTCTGCTGGGTGGGGCGGTGCAACGCTACCGGGGCATCCGCGATAGCGAGCATGCGGGGGTGGCGATCATCTACCAGGAACTCGCGCTGATCCCCGAACTGACCGTCTACGAAAACATTTTTCTCGGCAATGAGATCCGCAACGGCCCGCTAGTGAACTGGAACGAGACGATCAAGCGGGCCGGTGAGATGCTGGACAAGGTGCGGCTCAAGGTCAATCCAGCCGCAAAGATCAAAGATCTGGGCGTCGGTAAGCAGCAGTTGGTAGAAATTGCCAAGGCCCTGAGCCGTGACATTAAGCTGCTGATCCTCGACGAGCCGACGGCGGCCTTGAACGAGGACGATAGCGCCAACCTGCTCGATCTGCTGCGCGGCCTGCGCGACCAGGGCGTGACCTGTATTCTGATCTCGCATAAGCTCAAAGAGGTGATCGAGATCTCGGACTCGGTGACGGTGCTGCGCGACGGGCAGACGATCTGTACGCTGGACGCGCACAAGGGCGAGGTCTCTGAGTCCGCCCTGATCAAGCACATGGTTGGGCGCGAGATCGACAATATCTACCCGAAGCGCGAGCACAAGGCTCCGGGCGAGGTAGTGCTGGAGGTACGCGACTGGAACGCCTACGACCCAGGGCTGGGCCGGACGATCCTGCGCGATGTGAACTTAAATGTGCGCCGGGGCGAGATCGTCGGTGTGGCCGGGCTGATGGGTTCGGGGCGGACTGAGCTGGCCATGAGTATTTTTGGCAACCCGCTGGGCTACCAGATCAAGGGCGAGTTGCTGGTCAAGGGCAAGCCACAATCGTTCCGGCAGCCGCAGGACGCGATCCGCGCTGGGGTGGCCTATGTGACCGAGGATCGCAAAGGCAACGGCCTGATCTTGATCCAGGATGTCAAAGAAAACATTACCCTGGCGAACCTGCATGCAATCGCCCATCGTGGCGTGATCGATAGCAACGCCGAGATTAAAATCGCCAACGAGTACAAGGTTTCACTGAACATCAAGACGCCCAGCGTCGAGCAGCGTGTCTCGAACTTGAGCGGCGGCAACCAGCAGAAGGTCTGCCTGGGCAAGTGGCTCTTTGTGAAGCCCGACCTGCTCATCCTCGATGAACCCACCCGTGGGATTGATGTTGGTGCGAAGTTTGAAATCTACACGCTCATGAACAAACTGGTTGATCAAGGTATGAGTATTATTATGATCTCGTCGGAACTTCCCGAAGTGCTGGGCATGAGCGACCGGGTCTACATCGTTTCTTCTGGTCGAGTTACGGGCGAGTTGCCGATTGGTGAGGCGACACCCGAGAAGGTTATGCAACTCGCGACAAACTAGGAGTCTTGGGGATGTTTTTTCAAAATCTTCAGAAAGTACTGCGGCAGAATATCCGCGAGTACGGCATGTACATCGCTCTGTTCGTGATCATGCTGATCTTCGCGATCACCACCAACGGTACCTTCGTCTCGGCGCGCAACCTGAGCAACCTGCTGAACCAGACCGGCTACGTTGCGGTGCTGGCCGTGGGCATGACCCTGGTGATCGTCGTCCGGCACATCGATCTGTCGGTGGGCTTCCTCGCCGGCTTTATCGGCGCGGTCGCGGCGATTGCGATGAAGAACGTGGGCATGCCGGCGTACGTGGTGATCCCGCTCATGCTGGTGCTCGGAACCATCGCCGGGCTGATCACTGCCCTGCCGGTGGCGCAGTTGGGCATCCCCTCGTTCGTGGCCTCGCTGGCGGGCTGGCTGATCTACCGTGGCCTGCTTCAGATGGTCACTGAGAGTTCAGGCACGATCATCATTGCCGATAATGCGTTTAACGCCATCGGCAACGCCTTCATCCCTGACCTTCCGCTTGGCCTCTTGCCCAACATGCACAAGCTGACGCTGCTGATCGGGGTGGTGGCGATTGTGCTGTTCGTTATGAGCCAGATCAGCCAGCGGCAAAAGCAGGAGGTGTACGGCTTCGAGGTGCTACCAAAAGACATCTTTGCCCTGAAGCTGGTATTTGTCTCGGTGCTGGTCGGAGCAATCACCTGGGTGCTGGCCAGCTACAGCGGGCTCTCCTGGACAGCGGTGATTATGCTGATGGTGGTGGGGATCTATCACTTCATCACGACGCAGACGGTGCTGGGACGGCATATCTACGCGGTGGGTGGCAACCCTGACGCGGCTGAGCTGAGCGGCATCAGCGTGAAGCGGATTACCTATGTGGTCTTTGGCTCAATGGGCATGCTCTCGGCGCTGTCGGGCATCCTGTATGCCTCGTGGCTCAAGTCGGCCTCGACCACGGCGGGTACGCTGTTTGAGCTGGACGCGATCGCAGCCGCCTACGTGGGCGGTGTCTCGGCGGCGGGCGGCGTGGGCCGGGTGACCGGCTCAATCATCGGGGCGCTGGTGATGTCCTCGCTGACCAGCGGCATGAACCTGATGGGTACCGGCATCGCCTACCAGTACATCGTGCGCGGCGTGGTGCTGGCAGTGGCGGTGATCTTCGACGTAGCAACGCGGCGAGCGAGCAAGTAGAGGCGCTCACCTGGCAGCCGCATACGCCTGATCAAGCAGTTCGACGATATAACGCACCTGTACATCCTCGCCCCGGCGGCGCAGCTCGGTAGCTATCTGCAAAGCGCAGCCGGGGTTGGCAGTGGCGATCACCTGCGCGTGGGTGGAGAGGGCGTTGCTCACTTTGCGGGCACCGAGGGATGCGGCCATCTCGGGCTGGGTGATGTTGTAGATCCCGGCACTGCCGCAGCAGAGCGAACTCTCGGGCATCTCGCGCAACTCCAGGCCGGGGATCGCCTGGAGCAGAGTACGTGGCTGCACGGTGATCCGCTGGGCATGGGCCAGGTGACACGGCTCCTGGTAGGTGACGCTCAGTTCCAGACGCCCCAGGCCAGCGGTGTTCAGTTCAATCCCGGCCAGAAACTCGTGAACGTCCTTGACCTTGCGCACAAACGCCTTGGCCCGTCCGCGCCACTCCGGGTCGTCGTGCAGCAGGTGATCATACTCCTTCAAGGTGCCACCACAGCCTGCGGCGTTGACGATAATCGCGTCAAGACCAAGCCCCTCGAAGGCCGCAATATTCTGACGGGCCAGATCGCGCCCACCGTCAAGATCGCCGCCGTGGGTGTGGAGCGCACCACAGCAGCCCTGCTCAGGCGGCAGCAGCACCTCGCAGCCGTTCTTCTGAAGCACGCGGATGGTTGCATCGTGGACGTGGCTGAAGGCGGTGCCCATGATGCAGCCGGTAAGGATCGCCACGCTATAGCGGCGGGTACCTTCAGGCGGGTAAATCTGGCCCTGGGGCACAGTCGCAGCACCGCTCAGCGGCGGCAGCATCGCCTCGGTGTCGGCCATACCGATCAGCCTGATAACCCCGCTCTTGCGAGCCAGCCACTGAACGCCGCTGCGCTGGTAGAGGGCCATGCTCGATGAGAAAGCCCGGAAAAGGCGCATATCCTTGAACAGCACCCCAAACACGACGTTGCGCAGAGCGCGTTGCCAGAGCGGGCGGGCGGGGAGAGTTGAGGGCTGAGGGCTGAGGGCTGAGGGCTGAGGGCTGAGGGTCGCATTGGCGGATCTCACCTGCTCGATCTGCGCTCGGCTGGCCTCCATAATCGCCCCGTACTGCACGCCCGAGGGACACACCGCCTCGCAGGCCCGACAATTCAGACACTGGCTCATCTGCTCTTGGAAAACCTCGCTCTCCAGACCGATCCGCCCCTCGTCCACCGCCTTCATCAGATAGATCCGCCCGCGTGGCGACGACATCTCCAGCCCGGTTTCGCGGTAAGTGGGGCACGATGACAGGCACAGCCCACAGTGGACACAGGTATTGATGATATCGGAGCTAGGCCGATCTTTGGCGTAGAAGGGGATCAGCGGGATAGACACAAGGTACTCCTCACAGAATTGTAGATTGCCGATTGCCGATTGCCGATTTCCACAATTCACTCACACCACATACCGCCCAGGGTTCAGGCGGTTATCCGGGTCAAATTCCTGCTTGATCCGCCGCATCAGGGCCAGGTTCGGGATGTTGGCCCCCCAGATCGGAGCCTCGGCCATGATCGCGGGCGAGCCAGCGAGGATCGCCACCTGCGGCCAGTGGGCCAGCAGATCAGCGTGAAACTGGCGCAGCGCCCCCTCGTCGTCGCCGCGCACGCGCAGGTAGGCTATGCCGCTCAGAGCGCGGGCGGCCACTGTCAGCGCGAGGCCGTGGCGCACAGCCAGCGGGGAGGCGTCGGCCAGGGCGCGCTCCAGGTCGGCAGGCAGGCAACTCAGGCGCAGCAGCAACTCGCCCTCGGCCAAGCTGAAGGTCTGCGGCAGATCGTTGATCGCCGCCCACGCCGCCGTATGAGCCTCGTCGCGCAGGACAGAGACGCTGGTTGCGCCAGCCCGCTCGGCGAAGGCGGCCACATCGCGGACGTGGCGTTCGACAGCGGCGGGCAGCCCCTCGGCGCGAATCGCCAGGAGACAGCCCTCACCCCCAACCCCTCTCCCGCTCAGGGAGAGGGGTTGGGGGTGAGGGCCAAACAGATACTCCACCGCCACCGGCGTAAGCTGACTCTCGTAGATGGCGCGGGCCAGGGCGAAGGCATCTGCCGATGAACTGAAGGCACAAGCGATGGTGGCGGCGGCGCGGGGGCGTGGTAGCAGCTTAAAATTCGCCGAGACGATGATCGCCAGACTGCCCAGACTGCCCGTGTAGAGCTTCATCATATCGAAGCCGCTGACATTCTTCACCACCATGCCGCCGGCCTTGCTGATGCGCCCGGTAGCCTCCACCACCTGCACGCCAATCAGCAGATCGCGGGCAGTGCCGTAACCCAGGCGGCGCGGGCCGTCCATAGCGGTGGCCAACACCCCGCCGACGGTTGAGCGGGCGGGCAGAGGCACATCGAGGGGCAACATCTGGTTGTTGGTGTCCAGCAACGTGTTGAGGGCGTGCAATGACGTGCCCGCCTCAACCGAAATTGTCAGATCGTCAGGCTCGTAGGTACACACGTGGCTGAGCCGCGTGGTCTGCACAATAATAAAGTCTGTGGCTGGAGGGCGGCCCCACGCCTGCATCGTGCCTCCGCCACGTGCAATGACCGCCACACCAGCGGCGTGGGCTGCCGCCACCACATGGGCCAGTTCCTCAACGCTGCCGGGGGCGACCACCAGAGTCGAGATGCGACCTTGCACCGCGTAAGCCGGGTAGCCGGATGGGTCGTCGATCACGTATGACGTGCCGACGATGGAGGCGATCTGAGAGGTAAGAGGGTTCATCAGTACATCCGTCCTGTCCCGTACCCGTATCCCGGAGGGGCGTCGCTGCTGCGCCCCTACTCAATCCACGCCACGCCCGCCTTACGCAGTGCGGCCAACTCACCACAGCCACGACCCTTGGGAAAGACCTTGCCAGGATTGAAGATGTCCTTTGGATCAAAGCTCTGGTGCAGGCCAGCCATTGCTGCCAGGTCATCGGTGGAGAAAAGCAACGTCATATAATCCTGCTTCTCAACGCCGATACCGTGTTCGCCGCTGATCACCCCGCCCTGCTCGATGCTGACGTGCATGATGCTCGTGGCCGCCTCCAGGGCGCGCTGGTTCTGGCCTTTCGCACGCCGGTCGAAGAGAATAATCGGGTGCAGGTTGCCGTCCCCGGCGTGGAAGACGTTGGCAATTGGCAGATCGTACTCTTTCGAAATCCGCCCAACCTGCTCCATGGTATAGGGCAGGCGGGTGCGCGGGACGACCGTGTCCACCAGGTAGTAGGTAGGCGACAGGCGACCCATCGCGCCAAAGGCGTTCTTGCGTGCGGCCCAAACCTGGTTCTGCTCGGCGAGAGTACGCGCCGGGCGCACGTCAATTGCCCCGTTGCGCCAGCAGACGGCGGTAACATCATTCAGCAACTCGTCGAGTCCATCCTCAACGCCATCCACCTCAATCAGCAGGGCCGCGCCCGCCGAGTCGGGCATACCCAGCTTGTACATGTCGTTCACCGCCTTGATCACCAGGCGATCCATCATCTCCAGAGCCGAGGGCAGCAGGCCGCTGGCGATCACCTGGGAGACCGCGTTTGAAGCCCCGGCGATGTCCGGGAAGAGGGCCAGCACCACCCGCACAGCCTCGGGCAGACGGGTGATCTTCAGCCAGGCGGCGGTGACCAGGCCGATGGTGCCTTCGCTACCGGCAATGACCCCAGTAAGATCATAGCCGGGTACAGCCGGGCTGCCGTCACCGCTCCAGATCACCGTGCCATCGGCCAGCACCATCTCCACGCCATAGACGTGGCTGGCGGTGATGCCGTACTTCAGGCAGTGCGGGCCACCGCTATTATTGGCAATATTGCCGCCCACCGTACACGCCTTCTGCGAGGACGGGTCGGGGGCGAACTGGTAGCCATAGGGCTTAAGTTGCTGTGAGAGTTCAAAGTTGATCACACCAGGCTGGCAGAGCACCCGCCCGTTGCGTATATCTACCTCCCGCACCTTATCCATGCGTGCGGTGCTGATTACAATCCCGCCGAACATCGCCGTGGCCCCGCCAGTCAGGCCAGTGCCCGCCCCACGCGGCACCACCGGCAGACCGTAGCGTGCGGCCAGTTGCACCACCCCGCTGACCTGGACGGTACTCGTGGGCAGCACCACCACCTGCGGGACACCCGTGTCCATCACACAGCCGTCAGCATCGTAGGTCATCAGGGCGTGCGGGTCATTGACAACGCCGCGTGGCCCGACGATCTGCCGCAACTCTTCTACCAAGTTGGTGCGTTCCATGGCACGGCTCCTCTGCGGCTCCAAGCTCCGCTCCAGGCGTAGGCTATCGCTCCGATCTAGGCGAAACTATTGTAGCACGAGAAGTCACAGGCGCCCTGCTGCTGAGCAGGGCTGATGCAAAGTCACCCTCCGGCCCTCACCCCCTGCCCCTCTCCCTCAC
>CAIRFY010000064.1 GCA_903877945.1 uncultured Oscillochloris sp.
CCCTCTCCCTCACGGGGAGAGGGGCAGGGGGTGAGGGCTGAGCGGCGGTGGATTGCTTATTCGAAAAGTATTGGCACTAGCCCGCACTCGGCCCCTGGCCGAGCAGCGGCAGGGGCGTCGGCTTGCGGCGGCGCCACGCCACACGAGGGGCCGCTGCCGCCGCAAAGGCCAGTAATGTGCCCACGGCCAGAGATAGGGAGAGCAATGAGATCGCGCCGCCAAGACGTGCGCTCAAAGGCCGGTAGATGAACGTTACTTCGTGGGGCCGTCCGTCAAGGGCGGGCGGCACGATCACCCCGCGCAGCAGCCCGTTGACCCGCAGCGTGGTGGTGGGCAGGCCATCTATAGAGGCGTCCCAGCCAGGGTAAACGCTCTCGCTGACCGTCAGCAGACCACGCACGCTATTTTGCACCAACAGGCTGATCTGGTCAGGCTGGTAGCTCAGCAGACTGCTGGTGAACTGTGCAGACGGTTGAGCCGCCAGCGCCCCCACGCCTACATCGAGCGTGACTGCTGCCTTTCCGATCTGCTCCAGGGCGCTGCCGGTCGGCGCACCCTTCACCCCCACCAGCGCGTAGGCTGCGCCGGTCTGCCCGCGCAGATCGATCTTCGCCCCCAGGCTGGCAATGGCGGCCCGGCCAACATCACCAAGACTAGCGGTACCTTCATCGTAGGTGGCCAGCGCAACGATTGTACCTTGAGGAGCCGAGCTCATCAGTGCCGCCATACGGGCGCTCTCGTCGCTGGATGCGTAGGTGTCGAACCCGTCGGCGGCGATCAGTTTGCCGCTCGTCGGATCAATCAGGGCCAGGACAATGCCGCGCTGTCGGGGCGTGACCGTCACCCCGTCAACGATCACCGCGCTGTACTGGATCGGCCCGCCCGCCAGTACGCTGATGTCTACCGGGCTCTGCACGCCGGTGGTACCAATCGCGTAGAGCGGCTTATCCAGAGCCTCGGGCCAGAGCTGGCGCAGGATGGCGTGGAGTTGCGCGCCATCTGCGGAAACCGTCGGCTGCACGTCGGGAGCCACACCGGGCCGACTCAGCAACCCGTTCTGGGTGATCGCCGTAGCGGCGGGACGCAGGCTGGTGCTGAAATGGGCGTAGCTCGGCTGCTGTGCGCGCTGCCAGAGCTGACCCTGGCTGTTCTTGATCAGCAGCTTGGCTCCCGGCTCCGGCGGATCAGCCGCATCGGGCAAGGTCAACACATAACCAACGCCGAGCAGGTCACGATGCGTGGCGTCGCTCAGGTTCGGCCACTCGGTCAACAACTGGAATCGCTCGGCGATGTCGAGGATATTGTACCCGGTAGCGAAGGGAATGCCGTAGACCTGGCTATAGTTATCGGGCAGCACCTCGGCGGCGTTATCCACACGCACACCAGGAGGCAGGCGACGCAGGGCGGCGATCAGCGCATCCTGGTCGGTAATCTTCCAGGGCGCATCCAGCAGGCCCGTGGCGTACTTGCGCACCGTGAATCGGGCCGTAACCGGGTCAGCCGCGATGGTGTCGTGGTAGGGCGCGAACGTGGTGACATCGAGGCACATCAGCAGTGCGGCGGCCAAAGCCACACCGCGCCCGCTCAGATGCCCCGCACTGCGCGCCCAGATTAGGACGACCGCACCGGCCAGCAGGAGCAGAAAGACCCCGTAGGCATTGGCCGTCTGGGTCAGCATGGTGTAAACATCGGCGGATGGCAGGCGGCTGAACAGACTCTCGGCGAAGAAGAATCCCTCGCCGACCGGGTGGTAGTTGTTGATCAGCAACGCATACAGCCCGACGCCGATCAGCAGCGCCGTAGCCAGCAGCATACTGGCAATGCGGGCCAACCCGCGCAGGCGGCGCAGTTCGTCCTCGGCCAGCGCACCAATCAGGCTTTCGGCACCGAAGGCGGCCAGGGCGCACAGGGCCAGATTAGCGATGTAGAAGGCGCGGGCGCTGACCCGGATCGAGGCGAAGCCCGGCACAAAGCGGTAGATCATCCCGTGCAACACGGTGAACCCGCCGAGGGCGGTGATCAGGGCCAGCAGCGCCGCCAGGATGAAGAAGCGCCGCTCGGGGCGCGGGCGTGTCGGCACCACCCAGGCCGCCGCAGCGAGTACCAGGGTCAGCACGCCCGCGTAAATGCGGTACTCGGTGGTGCCCCAGTCCAGAAAGTCCGGCACAAGCAGGCCGATCAGGTTGCGCGGCATCAGCGAGTACTGCTCGGCGAAGGTGTACGATAGCTCGCTACGCCGCGAGCGACCGATCAGCTCGATAGCGGGCAGCAGGGCCACCGCCGCGATGCCTGCCGCCAGGACGCCGGTGAGAACAAAGAGCGCCGGTATCCGTAGGCGTGCGGCCCAGCCCACAGGTGCCCGGCGCAGGTCGCCCACCCAGCGATAGCCTGCGTAGCCCACGATAGTCAGCGAGCAGTAGAGGGCGGCCTGGGGGTGCCCGGCCATCACCATCTGGCTGAGGGCCAGCCCAGCCGCCAGTGCCCAGGCGATGGATGGAGCCCTGCGGGTCGCACGCCAGCTACAATCGAGCAGCCAGAGAACACCCGGTAGCCAGGCCGCCGCAGCCATCATATTGTAGTGGCCGCGATGCCCCACAAAGAAGCCGTTAAACTCAAACCCAATCGCCCCCACCAAGGCCGCCGTCGGCCTCACGCCGATACCGCGCAGGTAGGCGTAGAAAAAGACGCCCCCCAAGATGTAGTGCGCTGCCACCAGCAATTCGAAGCTGATATACGTGATGTCGCGCCCGCGATACAGCACGTCCAGCAGCAGGTTCGGTAGATAGTAGGGTGCCACCTGCACATCGCCCAGCAGAGGCATCCCGCCGAGTTGGTAGGCGTTCCAGAGCGGGGCCGCGCTACTGTTGAACAACTGGTGGACGAAGACCCGCGTTGGGTAGGCACCCATCAGAATATCGCCGCCAAACATCACCCGGTCAGCCGAGTTGGTTGCCCAGACCTGCCAGAAGACGAGCAGCGGCAGGGCTACCAGCGCCAAAATGGACAGGGCATCGGGGAGCAGCGGTCGAAGACGTTGGAGTCGCATGATGGGTTGTCCCTATTACTACAGTTGTAGTTTGAATTACCCCCCCTAGCCCCCCCGCAAGCGGGGGGGGA
>CAIRFY010000065.1 GCA_903877945.1 uncultured Oscillochloris sp.
GAGAGGGGCAGGGGGTGAGGACTTTGCAACAGCCCTACATCACAACCGAGTGACACCAGACGATTATGCTATACTGAACATCCCTGCTACCAACCCAAGGAACATCACCCATGAGCGCACATATCGTGGAGTACCTGCGCCGCGTCGAGATCTTCGGCGGCCTAACAGATGATGATACGCTGCAACTTGCTGGCTTGTGCCGAGTTCAGAAGATGGGCGCAAACCAGGTTGTATTTCATGAAGGCGATGATGGCGATGAACTGCTGATTATTATGGAGGGCTGCGTGCGAGTCTCGCTGATCACACGCTCGGTCCAGGGTGCGATGACCCCCAGCACGATCAACATGCTCTATGGTGGACAGAGCTTTGGCGAGATGGTCCTCCTCGGCGGGGCGACGCGATCCGCTACCGTCACCTGTGTCGATGCCTGCGTCTTCCTGGTAATCAAGGAGCGCGACTTCGCCTCGCTCTGCGACCGGAACCCGCGCATTGGCTACAGGGTGATGCGCAATATGGCCTCGGATCTCTCCTATAAGCTGCGCTCGTCGAACCTGCTCCTACGCGGCAATATCCGCTGGCAGGCCGGTGAGTTGGGGCGGCGGCCATAGCTGTGCCGCGATTGTGATCGCCATCCGCACGCGATGTGAGCGCGAGGGTTGCGCCATGATCATCACGTGGGGATGACCGCACGAAAAAAGGTATATCCCGCCCCGCTTTGTTTTGCGCGATACATCGCCTCATCAGCCCACTCGATCAGCCGGTCAATAGCGTACCCGTCTTGTGGGCACATGCTGATGCCGATGCTGGCACTGATCTCCCAGGGTTGGTCGTCGAGAACAATTGGCTCGGCAATGGCCGTGGTGATCATCTCGGCAATACGAACACACGTATCGACGCTCGACACATGCTCAAGGATGATCACAAACTCGTCGCCACCCAGCCGGGCCACCAGATCCGACTTACGCACGCTCTTGAGCAGGCGCTGCGCCGTCGCTTTAAGGACGACATCCCCTCTGCTGTGGCCGAGCGTATCGTTGATCTGCTTGAAGCGGTTCAGATCGATCATCATCACCGCCAGCATCCCGCCATCACGTTGGCAGCGGGTAATTGCGTGGGCTAAGCGACCATGGAAATGATCGCGGTTCGGTAGCCCGGTCAGTGCGTCGTGGGTGGCGCGAAAGAAGAGTTGATCTTCTGCCTGCTTCTGGAGTGTGATGTCCATGATCACACTGACGTAGTGGGTGATTTGGTTCACACTGTTATGTACCGCGTTGATCGTCAGTCGCTGAAGGTAGACCTCGCCCGTCTTGCGGCGGTTCCATATCTCGCCCTGCCAGTACCCGGTGGAGATCAGAGTCTCCCACAAGGATCGGTAGAACTGCGGATCGTGATGCCCCGACTGGAGGATGCGCGGGTTTTTTCCGATCAGATCTGACTCCTCGTAGCCGGTGATCTGTGTCACCGCCGGGTTGATGTCCACAATCCGCGCACCAACATCGGTGATCAGGATGCCCTCAGAGATCGAGTTAAACACAGCGACGTGCAGGCGTGCCTCCATCGCGCTGCGGTGACGCTCGATGGCATAGCGGATCGCCCGCGAGAGCAGCGAGGTTGTCACTTCACCTTTGATCAGGTAATCTTGCGCCCCCGCCCGCACCGCACTGAAGGCCAGATCTTCATCATTTACACCTGTCAGCACGATCACCGGGGCAGCCGAGGCGGTGCTGACCCGCACGACCGTATCCAGACCATAGCTGTCGGGCAAGGAGAGGTCGAGCAAAATAGCGGCGAAATTGCCGTGAGCTAGTTGATCAAGGGCATCGGAGAGCCGCTCAGCGATATCGAGTCGATACGCGACGCCGATCAGCAGTTCACGGATCAACCGTGCATCACCGGGGCTATCTTCAACCAGCAGAATATGGAGAGGCTCCGCTTCCATTGAATCACCGTGTTGTCAGGTATGTTGCTGGCGAGTCATACACCTGTTAAGAGACGCCGTTCGGCAGACGCACGATCTCGAACCAGAAGTCCTCGATGGATTTGACCACTTTGATAAATTGGTCGAGATCAACCGGCTTGTTGACGTAGGCGTTCGCATGAAGGTTATAGGTCTCGATAATATCCTGCTCGGCCTGCGAAGTGGTCAGGATCACCACCGGGATGCGCCGAAATTGCTCGTCACCTTTTATGTCTGCCAGAACCTCGCGCCCACTCTTCTTTGGCAGGTTCAGATCAAGGAGGATCAGGTCGGGACGGGGCACCCCGGCGTAGTCACCCTCACGGTGTAAAAAAGCCATGGCCTGGACACCATCGAGGACAACGTGCATCCTGGTACTCACCTTGGACTCACGGAGGGCCTCTTTTGTCAGCCGCACATCGCCGGGGTTGTCTTCAATCAACAGGATCTCAATTGGCACGTGGTTCATTCCCTTTTGCTCCTTGGCTCTCTATTGCCCGTTGCCTATCTGCTACGAGCGTGAAGAAGAAGGTCGTCCCTTCGCCCAGCACCGACTCAATCCAGATCTGCCCGCCGTGGCGACCAACAATCTTCTTGCAGATCGCCAGTCCGATACCGGTGCCGGGGTACTCATCACGCGTGTGCAACCGCTGGAAGATTACGAAGATTCGCTCAAAGTAGGTCGTCTCAATACCGATTCCGTTATCACGCACCGAGAAGAGCCATTCCCCATCACGCCGCTCCGCCGCAACGTGTACCTGCGGAGGGTTAGGGCCGTGAAATTTTAGCGCGTTGCCGATCAGGTTCTGAAAGAGTTGGGACAACTGTGTGTCGTCGCCCGTCAGCACCGGTAACTTGGTACGGGTCACCTGGGCAGCGCTCTCCTCAATCGCCAGCGACAGGTTCACCAGAATCTGATCCACGATTGTCCCGCAATCAACCGGCGCAAACACCTTGCCCCGCGTGCCCACCCGCGAGTAGGCGAGCAGATCGTTGATCAGCTTCTGCATTCGGGCCGCGCCATCCACCGCGTAGGCGATAAACTCGTCGGCGTCGGCGTCGAGCTTCCCATGATAGCGCCGCGCCAGCAGTTGTGTATAGCTCGAAATCATACGCAGCGGTTCCTGGAGATCGTGTGAAGCGACGTAGGCGAACTGTTCAAGCTCGGCATTTGAGCGGGACAGCGCCTCGGTACGTGTCTCGACCAGTTGCTCCAGGTTTGTGGCGTATTGCTTCAGCTCTGCCTCCTGCTCGGACAGGCTCTCGGCAAGCTGGTTGAAGCTGCGGGCCAGGGCACCCACCTCGTCCTGCGCTGTGTCGGGCAAGTGCAGGTTACGCTCGCCGGCGGTGAAGCGGGCGACCCCCGCCTGGAGGGCGAGGATCGGGCCAGTGATCGTGCGGGCCAGCAGAACCGCCATTACGAGGCCACATGCCAGGATCAGAGTGCCGATGATCAGCACTTGCCAGCCCAGCGCGTCCGACGAGGCAAAGGCATCGCGCTGATCAACTTTGACGATCAGGCAGAGTTGCCGGGCATTCAGCCACTCGTAGCGAATGATCGCCGGGATACCACGGTAGTCATCAGCGAGGAGCATCCCGCGCCCGCCGGAGAGACAGCGCTTGCTGGCCTCAGTCAGAATCTCCCGCTGCAGCACGACGGGGTCGGTGATTAGCAAAGGCTGTGTCGCCAAGAGGCTCGATGCGTTAATGAGGAACGAGTCCTCGCTGGGGCGCTGACCAGCGTGCCGTCGGACAATCGCGGTCAGTTCATCGAGCTTCAGATCTCCGGCGAGTACTCCAATCAGTTGGCCGTTGGCCCTGCGTATTGGCGTGGAGATGATCATCGTGAGCCGCTGCTCCTCGCTCGGATACTGAATATTCTGGACATAGAACGCGCTGCGGCCATGAATAAAATAGAGATCCTGTGAGTGTTCCTTCCCCTCATCGGCAGAATTTGTCGAGGCAATAATACGGCCAGTGTCGGGGTTTAGCACAAACAGGCGATTAAAGGGCTGATCCTCGCCAGTCCGAACCTTCAGTTCATCGTCTAGCCCCGTGTGGGCGACGGCGAAAACACCCACGCCATACAGTAGGTCAACCTGAGTCAGTATCGCCGATGATTGGCTGAGGCCGAGTAGAACATCCTGGCGGTCGGCAATCCAGCTTTCGATGGCAGCGCTCTTCTCAATGCTGGTCGAGTTCAGTTCCGCCTCGACGGCGTCTTTCAACGCGGTCCGGGCGCTAGCATAGGACAGCCCGCCGAGGCTGCCCAGCAGCAACAGGGCAAAGATCGCGAAGACCAGGATCAGCCGGGGCGTCAGCTTTAGCGCCATAATGATCCTTCTGGCTGTGAACACCTGTGGAGTATCGTGATCCTGGCTATATAGATTAGCACTTTTTAGCATCTCACTATAGCACGTGTGCATCGCGCTACACGCATGAGAAGCGTAATTTGGCAATAGACATGGTTTCAGGATTGGCACATGTACTTTACCGTTCTGGCGACCCTCACCCCCTGCCCCTCTCCCTCACGGGGAGAGGGGAGATTCCGCAGCAGGACGCATCCGACTCCCCCTCTCC
>CAIRFY010000066.1 GCA_903877945.1 uncultured Oscillochloris sp.
CAGTGGTATTTTCGGCAGTGGTAGCGGCAGTCAACAGACCAACTCTGCCAGTTACCAATTGGTCAGCACCTTCGGTGAACCAGGGCTGCCCAACAACGCCACCGACCTCCTAAGCCAGCAGTATATCCTCCAGCCGGGCTTCCTGGCCGGAGCCTTCAGCGGGCCAACCACCATAATCGTGACCGATCCCCCCCCGGTGGTTCCTGTACCACCGCTCGCGTGCCCCTTCCCGACCCTGAGCGTCAACAATGCGGCGCTGTTCACGAATGCCACCACCGTCACGCTCAACATCTGTGCGCCCAAGGCCACAGAGATGATGCTGAGCAATGACGGCGGTTTCGTAGGTTCGCAGTGGGAAGCCTATGCGCCGACAAAAGCCTGGACACTGACGAGCTACGGCCAGTCTGTGATGCCACGTTATGTCTACGCGGCCTTCAAAGACGCCGACGGCACCATCCATAGCGTCTACTTCGACGACATCATCTACGACCCGACGCCTCCGTCCGGTACCCTGGCGGTGGCGGGCGGCGTTCTGACAACCACGCTCAACCTCAGGCTCAACGCCGCCCTGCCAAGCGCACCGCCACTGCGCATGCTCTCGACGCAGGCTACAGGCACGGTCGATCTCAAACTCGACGCAACGGACGACAACAGCGGGATCGCCGAGATCCAGGTGAGCGAGCAGGCTGACTTCGCTGGCGCGACGTGGGAACCCTATACAAGTACGAAGGCGTGGCAGCCTACTGGCGCGGATGGGGCAAAGACGGTCTATGTGCGCTTCCGCGACAGCGCGGGCAACATCTCGGCCCCGGCCAACACCAACTTTGCCCTGGATCGGCAGGCTCCGCTCGGCGGGATCGCCCTGGATCGGCGGATTGTGGGGCCAGACACGATCACGACCACGGTCTACCTGGGTGCCCAGGATGATGTCAGCGGTGTTGCCGATATGCGGGTCAGCAGCGATTCCGCCTTCACGGGTGCGGTCTGGCGGGCCTATGCGACGGATCTCACCTGGCTGCTCGACACGGGTTCCGGCAACCAGACGACACTCTACGTGCAGTACCGCGATCAGGTCGGCAACCTCTCACCAGTCTACAGCGACACCGCAAAGATTGACACCACGCCGCCGGTGGTCTACGCCGAGGCAACGGCGGGCAGCGCCATCACCCGCACCGTGCGGATCCTCGCCTACGACGAGTTCAGCGACCTGGCAAGCATGCGCCTGAGCAACGACCCGCTGATGATCGAGAACGTCACCACCAGCGCCTACGCCGAGTCGGTCAGTTGGGTCTTCGATGACCGCAAAGTGGTCTGGGTGCAGGTCAAAGACAGCGTGGGCAACTGGAGCCAGCCGTACCCGGTTTACGCAGACAGCAACACGTTCGTGAACAGTAGTGTCTACCTGCCGCTGCTATGGCGGTAGGGTCACGAGCAGGGCATGTGCAAAGTCGTGTGGTCGCCGGGCAGCCCTCACCCCCCAGCCCCCTCTCCCTGAACGGGAGAGGGGGAGCCGAGCGCATCCTGATGAAGAATCTCCCCTCTCCCCGTGAGGGAGAGGGGCAGGGGGTGAG